>JAWOFA010000144.1:0-2879 GCA_046482505.1 Desulfuromonadaceae bacterium
TGCCGAGATAGTAACCATCGAAGAGCGGGAGAACTGGACTCTGCAACTGGCACTCTCCAGCGATGAAATGGAGTGCTTCGCCAGTATTGCGCCCAAGGGATCGGGCAAGGATCTGGTTAAGGCGGAAGAGGTGCTCGCCCTTATGCAGGATGCCCGCATAACCGAGGGCATTGACCTGGACAAGGTCAATGAGCTCTGTGCTGCTGCGTGCGAGGGGAAAACCATGGAGCACGTCGTGATTGCCCACACCGATCCGCCTGTTCCGGGTGAGGACGGCTGGCTCGAGCTCAGGGTGCGTCTCGGCTCCGGCTTTGATGGGCCGCAGGAGTTTGTGGAAGATGAAGAGGGAAAGATCGATCTGTATACCCTCAATCTGTTCACCTGTATAAAGCCTGAGCAGCGGGTAGCCAGCCTTCATCCGCCTCAGATGGGGCAGGACGGTATTACCGTTACCGGCAGGGTCATAGAGGCACAGCCCGGCACCCCGGCAGAGGTGAAAATAGGTGACGGGGTACACCTTAACGATAACCATGAAGTTATTTCAGATATCTCCGGGCGCGCTGAATACAGCGAGGGCGTGATCTCGGTGAGTGAAGATTACAACGTCCACGGCGATGTAGATCTCAATGTGGGTAATATAACCTTCCCGGGCAACGTTGACATCAGTGGAGATGTGCTCGACGATTTTGACATCAACAGTGAAAAAGATATTGTCGTGAAAGGGACCGTAGGGGCCTGTTACCTGAACGCCGGCGGCACTATCACTGTAGGGGGTATCTCAGGGCAGTATCATGCATATATCAAATGTGCGGGAGATCTGCACGCACGTTATATCAACGGCGCCTACGTAGAGTGCATGGGTGATGTGGTGGTCGCCAATGAGATACGTAACAGCACCGTTAAAAGTGCCGGGGCTATTCTGGTCAAAAATGGTCAGATAAGTGGCGGGGAGTTTGTCGCCCTGAATGGGATCGAGGCCAAGATTGTGGGTGCTACAGCTGGCGCACACACAGCTCTGACCTCGGGGGTGTATTTCCCCGAAAGTGATCGGTTGGCGTTTTTGAAGGCGCAAAAAAAGAGCGTCAGACTGCAGAAAGAGTTTATCCAGCGCTGCATCGGCCCGCTGGAAAAAAAAGTAGCTGCTGCTAAAGATTCATCCAGCGCACACGGGAAACGTCTCGATATCCTTACAGAGCGTCAGAAGGTTCTGGAGCAGCTGGATAAAGATGTGCGTGCCGAGCTTAACAACTTCATCCTTGGGGAGCATAAAGGTAACGCCAAGATCAATATCCACCATTTAATCAAGGAGAAGGTGGAGATCCGCCTGGAAAATGTGCTTGAGCAGATCAGGATGGATCAGTATGGCCCCCTGTCGATTATCCCTAACATCATGACCGGCACCTTGAGTTTCAACGAGTTCTCTCCTCTGGAGCTGAATGCGGCTGATATGGAGCCGGTGGAGGATGGTGATTAAAGGAGCCGGTTCCTAGCGTAACTCGCGGGCGCGCGCGATTGAGGCCCCTACAGCATCCATCACCGTAGCGCGGAAGTTGCCCCGCTCCAGGGTATGTACTGCACGAGCGGTGGTCCCTCCCGGGCTGCACACCTTCTCACGCAGGATCGCCGGGTGTCCCTGCCCCTGTGCTACCATCTGCGCGGCACCGGCAACGGTATTCGCCGCCAGATTCAGGGCGGCATCACGGGTCAGACCCTGCACTACTCCCCCTTCGGCCATCGCTTCAATGAGCATGTATGCGTAAGCCGGGCCACTGCCGGAGACGCCGGTCACCGCATCGAGCATTGCTTCTGTAACAACCTCGACACAACCAACTGCGCCAAACAGCTGCCGGGCAAAGGCTTCGTCCTCTGCAGTGGCGTGGCGTCCGAGACATATCCCCGCAGCTCCGGCACCGATCAGGGCTGGGGTGTTGGGCATCGCCCGAATTACCCGCACCTGGCCGTCAATCAGATCTTCAAGCCTTGCAGTAGCGACCCGGGCGAGGATGGAGATCAGGCAGTGGGACGAGCTGAAGCACTCCGCGACCGGGCGCAGGGCTTTGTCTACCCCCTGGGGTTTGACCGCCAGTACTACATGGGTGTGGGCTGCAACCACTGCGGCGCTATCTTCTGTGACCTGAATACCGTACTCCTGCTGCAGGACATCACGCCGCTGCTCCACCAGTTCTGCCACCATGATGTTATCCGGAGCGACCCCGGAGGCGATCAACCCTTTGATGATCGCTTCGGCCATATTACCGCCTCCGATAAAACCAACGCTGAAATCCTGAATCTGTACTGACATATGTATATCCTTAGAGAAAAAGATTGGTAACTATTCAGCCGTAGAGTTGGCAATGCCCATTTCAAGGGACGCATAAACCCATCCGTGGGGCTCATTGTCGCCGTCCATGGCGACAAATGCCCTTTAAATGGGCACAGCCAACTCACTGATAATCATAGTGAATAGTTACAAAGATTGAAAACCAAATGTAGGGGCGCACTGCTGTGCGCCCGTGTTAGCCAAGCAACAAATGTATAAACTGAGGCATGCCAGGGCCAACCACAGGGGGTTGCCACTACAACCGCACCCTGCCGGCGGAGCACTTCCTGCTATCAACCGCGTAATTTCACCGTAGGGGAGAAAAAATTTTTCGCCCCTACATTCGCATCGCACCATCGGTGAATTATACCCATCGACCATTCAATAATTTGCTCAAAAAGTCAAGCAATGGTAAATTCGGCATAACTTATTCAATCGATCAATATAGCAAAGGGGAAGTTAAACCATGGAGATGTGGTACACGGAAAAACATTCCGAAAACGTTGGTATAACCATGCGCGTCACCCAGACCCTGTTCTCCGGCAACAGTGAATACCAG
>JAWOFA010000146.1:0-15018 GCA_046482505.1 Desulfuromonadaceae bacterium
GCGCGTCCGGCGGTTGATGCTGCTGCAGCCGGCAGAGTAGCGCTCAAGGTGATCAGGGTAGCCAATACGGTTTTAGTCAGTGCTTTCATGATGAATCTCCTTTTCAAGTCGGTTGAGTTTTTATCTATCGTTTCAATGTGTCTAAGCGTTGTATTCAGTGCTCCGAAACTTCCTTGTTGTCTTTAAGCCCCTTACCGATGCCGACGAGAAGCAGGAGGGAAGGAACCAGCTGGGTAGCGACGATGATGCCGCAGAGACCCAGGAAAGCCCAGGTAAGAATTCCGGAGTGAGAAGCTGCCTCAGAAGCTGCGTACACCGGAGAAGCTGCGAGCAGGGTAGCGATGGTAGTAGTGATAGTCTTTTTCATGATGTCCTCCTGTTTTATGCTGCCTAGCCGTTTAAGGCTTTTTGAAATTGTGTTGCGTTCTTGCCCTTCTGATATTGCTACTTGCGTGCCAAACATTCAAAGCCACATCAGATATTTTTTCACTCAATACGTAACCACATGATATTCCAGGCTATTATAACAAAATTTCTTTTGTTTTATGCAACAGCTCCCCCCTCAAGCTACCTCTGAAAGGGTGGAAATATATCCTCAATGTATATTTATACTATGCACCTTAGAAGGATAATCAGGTGGAAACAACAAAGTACATAGCTGCGCAAACACTTGTTATTACACGATATTTGTCTACAGGCCTTCTTTATATTTAAGCTGCATACACAACTGTATATTTGCTTCGAGGGTGTATATTGGAAATAAACAGGCAGAGAACAAATGAGCGGCATGCTCTGGAAGAGTGGAGCGAGAGGAAAACGCGACTGTTCCCGCGCCGGAAAAAACCTTCCGGCGCGGGCTGAGTGAAAGGATCAGTGGAAATATTTGGCGTTGATCACCATATGCACAGCTATGCTGGCCGCATAGCCAAGGGCAATGATGGGGGTGAATACCAGATGACGCCCGAAGGTATAGACTCCGCGCGCAGTGCCCATGAGGGCAACCCCGGCGGCAGAACCGATGGAGAGCATACTTCCCCCCACCCCGGCAGTCAGGGTTACGAGGAGCCAGTGTCCGTGGGACATATCCGGCTCCATACTCAGGACCGCGAACATAACCGGGATATTATCCACAATCGCCGAAAGGATACCCACCAGCACATTGGCGTTGAATGCCCCCAGATCATGATACATAAACTGGGACGCCACGGCGAGGTAGCCAAACTGGCCCAGACCGCCGACGCACATAATGACGCCATAGAAAAACAGGAGCGTATCCCACTCGGCGCGGGAGATCTTGCGGAACAGGTTAAAGCCCTGATCGGTGTCATGTTCAAATTCGGTGATCGCATCCACATGCATGGCCGGATCTGACATCAGGGCGGCATGTTCGCGCAGCTTAATGTAGTAGGAAAAGAAGCCCAGATAGCCGAGCCCCAGCATCATTCCCGCGGCGGGAGGGAGGTTCAGGAAATTGTGAAACGATACCGCTGTTATTATGGTGAGAAGAAACAGTACAATTACCCGCTTCGCGCCAAATTTCATATTGGCTTTTTCTTCCAACGCGGCTGGCTTCTCCCTGCTGATCATAAAATTCATAATGAAAGCCGGAATCAGCCAGTTGACCAGAGAGGGGACAAACAGGGCAAAAAACTCCTGAAAATCGACTATACCCTTTTGCCAGACCATCAGAGTGGTAATGTCGCCGAAAGGGGAAAAGGCCCCGCCCGCATTTGCCGCAACCACAACATTGATACATGCCATCACCACGAAGCGCTGATTGGAACCGCCCACCGCCATTACCACCGCACCCATGAGGAGGGCAGTGGTGAGATTGTCTGCTACCGGAGAGATAAAGAATGCAAGGAGGCCGGTGAGCCAGAACACCATGCGCAGCGAGAAGCCACGCGATACCAGCCACGAGCGCAGCGCCTGAAATACGTTGCGCTCTTCCATGGTGTTGATGTAAGTCATCGCCACGAGCAAAAACAGAAACAACTCGGCGTATTCCTGCAGATTGCCCCGGATGGCGTGGTGCGCCGCATCCGGCTCGCCCAGCCCCTTCAGGGTGATCCCCACGAGGATCCAGATAATCCCTGCGGCAATCAGTACAGGTTTACTCTTACGCAGGTGAATCTTCTCTTCCATGATCACCAGCGTGTAGGCTGCAATAAACAGCACCAGTGCGGTGACACCGGCAAAGGAGGCCGTCAGGTTGTGGGGAACATTTCCTTCACTCGCGAGAGCAGGAAACGCGGGAAAACATAGGACTAATAATACAGATTTCAGCAATAGGTTCATCTTTTCCTCGTTATATCTATGGTTCTGGACAGCCTACTGTGTACGCAAAGCGCATTCACACGCCAAAACATACCCCTGTTTGCGCGTACTGGAGACTTGCAAGCACAAACAGTTGCCTGGGAAGCTACAGCTAAGCTACCCCGCAGGGAGAGACTCAAAAGAAACTCTGACCTGAACAGGTGATAATGTGGGGGTGGATTTTTACTGGCGGAGACTTCAATCAAACCGGAGGGGCGCGTGGGCACAGGTGCGTATGCCCCTGCAACGAAGCGTGGCTTGATAAGTAGAGGGTGGGAAAAGAGAGGCTATCCGTACCGAAGCACGTGTAGCGTGGAAATAATGTGGGAGAGTCAAATCCTTGTGGCTCAGACTCGGATTGGGTGCCCGGGGTCTTTTGCGGATTGGTGGCGACACGCTCACTCTGCGGCGCAGAGCCCTGCTGAAGAGTGCAAGCGCTCTCTACCTCGAGACCCTGTACCGGCGTGGGGAAGCCGGACAACACGATGAGCACCAGCGCAAACAGATGTGCAACAGCACGCACGTGGATGCTTGCGCTTATTTTTGCAGACAATTTCCAGAGTATAGGGCTCAATTCAGCATATCTTCCTGCAAAACCCCCGAGAGCACCTCAGGTGGTGGCCTGGGAGCGCGAGCGCAAGTACAGGCAGGGTTTTTTTATGCCTCTAGCCCCCTGATGTCAAGAAAGATATTGGGTAAAAAAGTGCGCACATCGCATTCTATGTCTCGGAGCCCTGCATCTCGGGCTTTCATCTCACGCACAGAGATTCCCGCTACGCCATAGATCAAAGGATACTCCACTGTCAGCGCGAAGTTGCCTGGCTATGCGGGTATGATGGAGCTGGTACAGATCGGCGAGGGCCTCACTGCGGTGTCCGCGCCCGTATATCTTCCACAGCCGCTGCGCGGAAACCGGCAACTTTTTGTGCCCCATAAATGCAGCCACATCCTTGAGAGGATAGCCGAGAAACACACCGATTTCGTGCGGCAGCGCAGTACCGACAAAGCGGGTTTTCAGTTGTAGCAGGGTCTCATCCATTGCATCTGTGGTGGGGTACCCCAAGGCTCGGAGGAACGTTGCGGCACTGCGGCTTGTGAGACGGCGTTGCAGCAGCGCTGGATCGTACAACAACAGCAGGGTGGACGAGGGTGATTCATGCAGCGGCATCGCTTCAAGGTGGGATTCCTGCATCAAGGCAGCACCGTATTCGTGCCACAAGTTGTACATGTTACGCCCGCACCCAAAGGTACGGTTGGAGATACGCACCAGATTAGCGGGCTTAACCCCGGCCAGCACCTCAGCAGAGCCGAATACCAGAAACGCGGCGAGACACTCGCGCGGGTCGGGAAAGTCCGTAGCCACACTCATCCACGTAATTCTGCTGGTGCGGGTTTTACGCAATTCCAGCGCGCGCACTTTTATCTGATTGCGCTTGCACTCCTGTTCCAGCTCACATCCGGATATTTGCTCCATTATGCATCTCCCTTTGTATGTATATCCACAATCCTGCTAAATCGATATTGAAAACGAATATCAATATACATAGGGAACGTTTGAAGCACAAGTGTTTTTTGGAATTTATTTCAGGGGGGAACCCGGCGTACGTTTAGGGTGTATATATTGCAAAAAAAGGGCACCAAGCTTTGCAGCCAAGTGCCCCTGTTTACACGGTTTGGGTCTTTCCTGTTCTACAGACGTACCTCAATGTAGGCGTTTTCTCTGAGGTCTTCGCGCCATTCTTCAAGTTTTTCTTCCATCTTCTCGGATCGCAATTTCTCGGCAATTTCTTCCTGTACTTCTTCGAGGGGCGCAGTGCCTCCAGTGGTAGTCTCCTCTACTCTGAGGATGTGGAGCATATCGCCATTCTGGAGGATGTCTGTTACTTCACCGGAGTCTAAACCTTTCAAGGCTTCATTGAATCTGGGGCTGAGTTCGCCGGGCTTGAAATATCCCATATCTCCCCCATCCATCCCCATGGAGTTGGGCCAATCATCCAGTATCTCAGCGACGCCGCGCCCGGATTCGAGATCCTTGCGTACTTTTTCCGCCTCAGTGTAGATTTCACTATCTTCCTGCTCGAACGGGATGGAAATGCGACTCAGGCGTATCTGCGCCGGGCGACTGAAATCCTCCTTGTGTGATTCATAGTAGGAGCGGATTTCGCGGCTGGTTACATCGGCCTTACTTTTGACCTCGATACCAGTAAGCTTGAAGCGCAGAATCTGGTTGCTCAGTTGCTCACGATATTCGCGCATCGTCATCCCCTGAGCCACCAGAGCCTGTTCCAACTGATCGGTGGTTATGTCGTTCTGCTGTTCCACATCCTGTACGGCACGGTCGATATCCTCTTCCGATACCCCGATGCCGATTTCAGCGGCACGTTGTTCAATAAGAATATCGGTGATCATATTCTGTAGCACCTGCTCCCGCGACACGGCTGCCTCACGTGGCTGTGCCTCCACACGCTGATCGAGCTGACGAGTGGTGATAATTTCATCATTCACCACCGCGGCGATGCGGCTGATGGTTTCTGCCGCAGCACTGGAAGTGCAGCATAGCAGCATAATCCCGACACATAGAGCTGTAGTGCGCGAGATGAAGATATGGACTTTTGTCATGACTAATATCCTTTTATATTCCAGATGGTTGCAAATTCGTAGCGTACGCGGGCAATCCGTGACTGAAGCTATCACGCTCAGCTGAAGAGCTGCAATTGCTTTCTTGCTTCTTCCAGCATCTGCATGTCCTCCATGCGAGGCATGGTGATGCGCAAACGATAGTCGGGGGAGAGACTGTAGGTTTTAGGATTTTTCTGGATCAGGCGCAGGAGGTTATCCGGCTCTACCGTGGTCGTGGAGTGAAAACCGAACACCAGCGCACGCCCATCGTGTTCTGCGAGATCGATGCGCAGTTTCTTGAGTTCCACCCGCAGCTTCATCATCTCCAGCAGTACCTGCCCCGGCTGGGGTAGAGCACCATAGCGATCCTGAAGTTCATCTACAATATCGTAAAGCTCGCCATCATCGCCTGCGGCGGCCATTTTTTTGTAGAACACCAGCCGCTGGTTGGGATCGGCAACATAGTTATCCGGCAAGAACGCCTTGAGGCCGAGACGGATCTCCGGATCAATGCGTCCCTGTTTTTCCGCCCCTTTGAGTTCCTGGATGGTATCCTCCAGGAGTTCGGCGTACATCTCAAACCCGATGGCGGCAATCTGCCCTGCCTGACTTCCACCCAAAAGGTCCCCGGCGCCACGGATTTCGAGATCATGACTTGCGACACGGAAACCGGCCCCTAGTTCGGTCTGATCCTGTAACACCTGCAGGCGGGCACGTGCATCGCGGGTCAGGGTGGTCTCTCCGGGGATCAGCAGATACGCATAACCGCGCTCCTTGGAACGTCCCACGCGACCGCGCAGCTGATACAACTGCGCAAGACCGAAGCAGTCCGCACGGTTGATGATAATGGTATTCGCGCGCGCGATATCCAGACCGTTCTCGATTATGGTACTGGTGACGAGCACCTGGGTCTCGCCTTCTATAAAGGACAACAGTACCTGTTCCAGATCTTTTTCGGCCATCTGCCCGTGGCCAACCCCAACCTTTGCCTCGGGGACCAGGTTCTGGACAAATTCTGCCATGGCGCCGATTGATTTTACCCGGTTATGGACAAAATACACCTGTCCGCCGCGTTGAAGCTCACGCATAATGGCCTGACGGATCAGATCTTCATCAAAGCGGGTCACATAGGTGCGGATGGAAAGCCGATCCACCGGAGGAGTGTCGATCACGGAGAGATCACGCAACCCCAACATCCCCATGTTCAGGGTACGCGGGATAGGGGTGGCGCTCAAGGTGAGCATAGCTACCTCGGCGCGCATCTTCTTAAGGCGCTCTTTGTGTTTCACCCCGAAGCGCTGCTCTTCATCGATAACCACCAATCCCAGATCGGCAAAGTGCACATCGCGCTGCAGCAAGCGGTGGGTACCGATGACGATATCCACCTTACCCTCCTGCATCTCCTTTAAAGTGGCACGATTCTGTGCCGGGGTGCAAAAACGTGACACCATCCGGATACTGACCGGATATCCTTCGAGGCGTTCGCTGAAGGTGGCGAAGTGCTGGCGTGCGAGAATGGTGGTTGGCACTACCACTGCAACCTGGCGGCTGTCGAGGACTGCTTTGAAGGCCGCGCGGATGGCTACCTCGGTTTTACCATATCCGACATCACCACAGATGAGGCGATCCATGGGGTTATCCGACTGCATATCTGCAAGCACATCCTGAATCGCTGCCATCTGATCCGGGGTTTCTTCGTAGGGGAAAGCGGCCTCAAAGGCCCGGAACATTTCATCAGGTGCAGAGAATGGACGGCCCTGGCGCATTTTGCGCCGCGCGTAGATGTTGAGCAACTCGCGCGCCATCTCCTCTACCGCAACGCGTGCACGCTGGCAGGTTTTGACCCAGCCCTGGCCCCCCATTTTATCCAGTTTTACATGCTGACCGCTGGCATCGGCGTATTTCTGCACCTTCTCGATACGTTCTACCGGAAGATACAGTTTATCCCCACCGGCGTATTCGAGTTGGATAAAATCACCTTCGAACCCCTCGCTGTGCACCTGCTCGAGGCCACAGTAGATGCCTATCCCATGATCAGCATGCACAACATAGTCACCTTCGTGCAGCTGCGCCAGAGATGAGAGCGAGGCTTTTGCACGCGCCCCCTCTTTACCCCGCCGGCGCACCCGGGGCCCGAAGATCTCCTCTTCGGTAATTATGGCTACCTGCTCGTCCGGGAGCTGGAAACCCCGTGCCAGATCGGCAATCTGCAGCACAGCTGTCTTTTCATGCGCCCCCGCCTGTGATCCCGGGATGAGATCTACTCCACGCGGGCGCAGCAGATCAGCGAGACGTTGTGCCTGCCCCTCTTTATGACACACCAGCTCCACGCGCCAGGACTCGCTTTGCCAGAGCTTGAGCTGCTCGCTGAGTATATCCAGGCGCTCTTCTGCTTTGGCCTGGGTAAATGCGGCGTTGGAGCGGCAATTGACCTTGAAAACCTGATGTTCGGCATCCAGCTCGTAAACTTGGAGAGAACGGATATCTATCCGGCGCGGCACTGTCAGAGCCGCTTCGAGCTCCTGCACACTCAGATAGAGTTGGTGCGGCTCCACAAAGGGCTCTGATCCTGCCGCAACACGCTGGGCACCTGCGGCTATCTGAGCACTGAAATCATCTGCGGCACGGTCGGTTTCGGGTGGGTCGAGACGTACTACGGTGTGGGGGCTGACATAGTCAAACAGGGTGTCGAGGCTCACGTAATTGAGAGGAAGAAGGAAATTGCGTCCTGGAGACAGAAGCCCTTCACGAACCTCCTCCAGCACTGCTTCACGCGTGGTGCGGGGGAGTTCAAGTTCATCGCAGCGCTGTTTGAGGCGCTGGCTGAACAGCTCAAGATAATCTCCCGCCAGCACCATTTCATGTGCCGGAACAAGTTCGAGACGCTCAGGGCCTTCAGCAGAGCTGCGTTGGGTCTCGGGGTCGAAGTAGCGCATGCTTTCAATGAAGTCGCCGTAAAAATCGACCCGCACCGGCTTGGAACTCGTAGGAAGATACAGATCCAGAATATCTCCGCGGAGGGAAAATGTTCCCATATCCTCCACCAGCGGCACATCCCGATATCCGAGGTCGTACAAGCGTCGACGCAGAATATCGCGTTCATACTCCTCTTCGAGGATCAATTCGGTGCTCAGAGCATCAAGTGCACTGACAGGGATTACCCGCTGCATCGCCGCAGTCGGCGTTGTAATAACCGCTTCAGCACGTCCGCGGCGGATGGCGAGGAGGGTCTCCAGGCGCGTTGCTTCAAGATCGCGGTGGGGTGTCAGGGGATCGTACGGAGCAACTTCCCAATTGGGGAACAGATACACAGCCTCAGGTCTCGAAGCAAAGAACTGCAGCTCCCGGTGCAGGCGGCGTGCCTGATTCAAATCGGGAGCAAGAAAAACAAGTGCAGGCTCCCCTCTACGGAGGAGCGGGGCAAGAAAAAGTCCAGTTGCGCTCCCACTCAAACCGAGCAGATCGGCTGTGCCACGGAAGGTCGCCATCTCTGCAGTAAATGACTGCACCGTGGTGTGAAAGCGTTCCTCTATGGTGTTTTCTTCAGGCGTCACGGTGTCTCCAACAGCAACGGGCGCCTGTGCGCCCGTTGCTGCAAATAAATTAGAATGTTGGAGCGCCAGAAACTGATGCAGTCGCAAAAAATCGGAGGATGGCTTCGGAAAAAGTCACCAACTGCGACGCCATCAGTCCCTGGGAATGGCGAGCATCCGCTCCAGGGCGCGATAAGCATCCCCACGAATATCTTCAGGCACGATAATGCGATGTTCGAAGGTATTCAGACTGCGCTCCACATCGTCAATGGTTACGCGCTTCATATCTTCACATACAAACTCATAGTCAGGGAAGATAAAGGTTTTGTCAGGGTTGTCTTTGTGCAACTGACAGCCGATTCCGCGCTCGGTGGCGATTACAAATTCAGGGTGCGAACTGTTGCGCGCAAATTCAAGCATCCCCCCGGTGGAGAGGACGTGATCGACCTGTGCCAGGACATCCGGCGTGCATTCCGGATGTGCCATACTTATGGCATCGGGATGCGCGCTGAGACATTCACGCATCTTGTCGGCTCCAAGTTCATCGTGAATAGGGCAGCAGCCATCCCATAGATGACACACTTTATCCACCTTGGAGGCAATGTAACTGCCGAGATTGCGATCCGGCACCAGGATAACCTCATTTTCCTCGAGCGAATTTACTACCTTTACCGCGTTGGCGCTGGTGCAGCAGATATCGCTGGCTGCCTTGGTTGCGGCAGTGGTATTGACATACGCCACTACCGGAGCACCGGGATGCTGGGCACGCATCTCCTCAATCCCCTCCGGAGTCACCATATCGGCCATGGGGCAGCCCGCGTCCATGTTGGGCAGGAGCACGGTCTTTTCCGGCGCAAGGATTGCGGCACTCTCGGCCATAAAGTGGACTCCGCAAAACAATATGGTACTTTTTTCTGTTTCGGCCGCGGCAATTGAAAGAGCCAGAGAATCACCCGTGATATCTGCCAAGGCCTGAATTTCATCATTGAGGTAATTATGTGCCAGAATCAGGACATCTTTTTCCTGTGCAAGCTTGCGAATCCGTGCAATTTGTGCTGTATAGTCAGTCGTAGTTTCAGTCATTTCGAATACTCCTGTAAAAATGCGATTTGATAGTAGTGCAAAAGCGGATAAACTGTCAAACAGGCACGGATGCTAGCATATAATTTTTTGCTATGGTGAGAAAAGCCACCTGATCCCATCAGGTTTAGCATCCCGGTTTGAGTATTTAAACATAACAATCATTGCGCCTGTATCAAGGAGGCTTTCTTTATATATCACACTCATAGGGAATTGTTCAGTATGATTGTCGGTGAATTGGCTGTACCCATTTAAGCCCCGGATAGCGTAAATGAGCCCCATTGGATGGGTTTATAGCGTCCCTCATAAATGGGCATTGCCAACTCTTCAGATGAATATCTACACTTCATTAGCTTAATAAAAAAGGAGAAGTTATGCCGCGCTCACGCCTGTCTATATGGACAATGTTTCTGGTGTTGCTGCCATTACCGTTCAATCCGGCTGCAGCAGCGGGGAGAAACGACAATGCTGCACTGGAGCACGCAACCTTTGCCGGTGGATGTTTCTGGTGTATGGAACATCCGTTTGAGAGTATTGAGGGGGTAAAACAGGTGGTTGTGGGGTTTAGTGGCGGTGATGAGCCTGACCCGGATTACGCCCGGGTGGCGTCCGGCAGCACCTCCCACCTTGAGGCGGTGCAGGTAAGCTACGATCCCGCCGTGGTGAGTTACCCCCGCCTGCTTGATACCTTCTGGCGCCAGATTGATCCTACAGATGAAGGGGGGCAGTTCGCCGACCGTGGCCAACACTACACCACTGCTATTTTTTACCATAACGCAGTGCAAAAACAGGCCGCGCTTGATTCTCTGGAGCAAATCCAGAATAGCGGACGCTTCAGCAAAGAGATAGCCACAGATATTCGCGCATACAAAAACTTCTTTCCCGCAGCTGAAGAGCATCAACAATTCTACCGCAAATGCCCGGTGCGCTACACCAGCTACCGCAAAGGCTCCGGACGGACTCAATATCTAAAGCAAACCTGGGGTGAAGATCAAAATCCTTCAGACCACAACTCCCCTCAACAGGAGGAGTATTCACGCCCCTCCGATCGACAGCTGCGCGAATCCCTTACCGAACTTCAGTACCGCGTCACCCAGGAAAACGGCACCGAGCCACCGTTTGCAAATCCCTATCATGACAACAAAGAGGAAGGTATATATGTCGATATTGTTTCCGGTGAAGTCCTGTTCAGCTCCACACATAAATTTGATTCCGGCTCCGGATGGCCGAGTTTTTATAAGGCATTAAAACCTGAGTCTATAATAGAGGTTGAAGATAACAGTCTGTTCAGTCGTCGAACGGAGGTGCGCAGCCGCAAGGCGGATTCCCATCTGGGACACGTTTTTTCCGATGGACCTCCCCCTACCGGCCTTCGCTACTGTATCAATTCCGCCGCCCTGCGCTTTATCCCATACGCAAAGATGGAGGCTGAAGGGTATGCAGAGTGGCTGCATCTGTTTAACCAGAAAGAGAAATAAAGATCGTCCTGGCGCAATCGGCATGATAAATGCCACTATATCCATTTGTCTTTTTTGTTCTTTTCTGTATAATTGCCTCTGTTAGATGTGATTAAAGCATACAATTTTCCCATGTTAAAAGGAGACCATACGATGAAGTTTTTTAAAATGTTGCCGTTGTTGGCTTTGGTTGCTCTGCTCGCGAGCGGATGTGCCAAAGATGTACAGGAAACCGAAGAACCTGCTGATACCACAAGTGAAGCTGTGAGTGCCGCAGAGGATGGATACGGTAGCGGCTATGAAGATGCGAGCATCACCGAAGATGAAGTAGGAGATTCCGCATACTCAGAAGATGAGGCCACCGACACCGAGATGCAGGTCGAGCTGGAGCGGATTCACTTTGCTTTTGATAAGTACGACCTCGATACCGAGGCGCGTCAGACCCTGCAGAACAACGCCCTCTATCTGGAGAAGAATCCAGAGACAAGTATTATCCTTGAGGGCCACTGTGACGAGCGTGGATCTGATGAGTACAACCTTGCTCTGGGGGAAAAGCGTGCCCGTGCTGCGGCTGAATATCTGGAAAATCTCGGGGTAGACAGTGAGCGCATTCGCACCATATCCTACGGAGAGGAAAAACCACTTGATCCCGCATCTAATGAGGAAGCCTGGGCCCTCAACCGGCGTGCGGAATTCAAGCCACAACAGTAACGGACGCCACCAGCGCAGCTCTATATTCCTGCTGTCACTTACTCGGGCCGTGCAACTATCTGTTGTGCGGCCTTTGTTTTTGTTTTGTATCAACAATATAAATCAGGAGAATATTTTCCATGAAGTACAGGATCATCAGTTGTGCATCTATCCTCGCCCTCGGTTGCCTCAGTGCGTGCGCCCCCCTGCAGGGGAATCAGGCTCTTAACCAAGATTTGGCCAGGGTTCAAAACAAGGTAGCCGCCCTGGAACAACGCACAGCGGGACTGGAAAAGGATTCCGGGGTTAAGGAAATTCTGCGGCGCCAGGCGGAGCAACAGGCTGAACTGGATAGCACTCGCATCGACCTCCAGAGCATCAACGGACGTATTGCTGACCAGGAAGACGCCCTGAAGCAACTGCGTGAAGAGATAAAACTGCGCCAGTCCGATCTCGAACTTCGCCTGGCAGAGCTGGAAGATCAACTTAATCACCTCTCGGAGGGGAAAACATCCACCCAGGCTCAGCTCGACCAGATACCCGGACCGCTCCCCTCCACAGCTGGTGATCAAGAATCCGGCACCACTGGTGCTGAAGCAGCAGCTACAACACCTCTGCAGGTAGAGAACAAAGATAGATCTTCATCTTCAGCTGAAGAATTGTATCGGGAGGCACTCCAGTTGGTGCAACAGGACATGCAATTTCGTGAAGCACGAGAGAAATTCACCACCTTTGTAGAGAAATATCCCCAGCACAAGCTCGCAGTAAACGCCATGTACTGGATCGGAGAAACTCTGTATGGAAACAAAAAGTACGAAAATGCCATTCTCCAGTTTCAGGATGTAATCCAGATGTATCCGGAACATTCAAAAGTACCTGCAGCTCTGCTTAAACAGGGTTTGGCATTTTACGGTCTCGGTGATCCACGTAATGCCAAAATCATTCTGCAAAAGGTAGTAGATAAATATCCCGACAGCCCGGAAGCAAAGAAAGCACAGGAGCGCCTGGAGGAATGGTAACCATGGACTCAACACACTCCAATCCGGACACCTTGGTTAGAGGAATGAGCAACGATGGTGCATTCAGGGTTGCTGCAGTCAGCACCACACAACTGTGCGGACACATCTGCACCCTGCAGCAGACGGATCCTACCGCCAGTGTTGCGCTGGGACGTGTTGTAAGTGCTGCGGCACTTATGATAAGTCAATTGAAGGGGAATCAGCGTCTCGCACTGAGTGTAGAGGGCAACGGTCCCTTAAAGAAACTCCATGCCGAAGTAAGTGCACAGGGTCATGTGTGTGCGAGCATAAAGAACCCCATCGCAGATCTGCCTCCACGGAATAATGAATTTGACGTTGCAACCGCGGTAGGACGCGCGGGGTTTTTACGCGTGGTAAAGGATCTGGGGATGAAAGAACCCTATAGTGGTATGGTGCAACTGAGTAGCAGCGAAATAGGGGATGATGTAGCGCAGTATTTTGCGGAGTCGGAGCAGACTCCCACCTCGGTCGCGCTGGGGGTAATGCTGGATCGCACAGGTCACATCAGTGCATGTGGAGGGTTGATGCTTCAGGTTATGCCGCAGACAGATGCACAAAAGATTGAAGTAGTTGAGCAGAATATTAAATCGCTCCCTTCAATCTCTGAATTAATCGGCCAGGGCGCAACTCCTGCAGATCTGATCCACCGCATATTTTCACCCGAGGATGTACACCTCTATCCCTCTACAGAGCTAAAGTTCAAATGCCACTGCAGCAAAACAGGAGTCGCGCAGATGCTTGCCACTCTGGGGGCGGGAGAATTGCAGGAATGGCAAAAAAGTTCAGAAGAAAACTCTGTAACTTGTGAATATTGCCGTACCCGCTACAGATTCACTTCAGAAGAAGTAGGGCAGATCATTGAAGCCCTGCAGGAAAATAAGCACTGATGTAGAATCTTGCAGTGGCAGTTCCAACCAGGGAAACTCGCGCATATATGTATATGCTCTTTCTGCTTCACAACCCAGATGGAGAACACCAATGGCAGGTAAAAAGCGCAAACGTTTCGGTGAAGTACTTCTTGAAGCGGGAATTATAACTGGCGAACAGCTGGAAGATGCCCTCAGGCTGCAAAAGAAGAGCGGGAAAAGTCTGGGTGAAATTCTTGAAGAGCTAAACATCATCGAACAGAAGGATATTGCCTCGACCCTGGCACGCCAGTTCGGATTTAAAACCGTGCGCAACATTTCGCAACACAAGTTTCCTGCTTCGACTCTTGAATTGATTGATAGCCAGAAAGCACTGGAAAAGCAAATATTTCCTTTGAAGATGGAAGATAGAAAGCTCTTTCTTGCTATGGTTAACCCTCTGGATATCGAGACCCTGGACACCCTTTCTTTTGCCACCGGTCTGCATATTGTGCCTGTTGTTACCACCCCGGAGGAGATCCGTTCGGCCGTAAACACTCACTTTATGAGTGACATGGGTGATGATATGGGCAGGGATTACGATGACAGACACTGGCGTATCCTCGTGTTTGATACCCCGCAGATGGTAAACATAACTGCGGGTATCCTGCGCGATGCGGGTTACAGTGTAACCGCAGCCAATAACAGCAGTGAGGCGCTGCAACTAAGCCTAAACATTCGGCCTCATCTGATAATTGCTGAAACCCAAGCTACAGACATGGATGTTTCCCGTTTTTACAAAACACTGAAACCCGAGGGCAATACACAGAAAATCCCTTTAATGGGGCTTTCGTTTCGCGCTACCGCATCTGAAGAGGCAAAACTCCTTGATATGGGGTTTATTGATTTTATCGCCAAACCGGTTAATTCAGTGCGCCTTCTTGCCAGGGTACGCCGCGCTATACGTCTGCTGTATCAGGAAGAACGCTGAAATAGAATTCCAGTCTCGAGCACATCCCGTAGCCATGCTGCGGTCTGAACGGACCCCAGGTTCCCGAATTGGGTGGGCAATTGAGTTACACCAGAACAAGAACTTAGCAACCCAACAACGTCAACAGGTACCATCCTGCAGACTATCTCACCATTCTGAAGACCATAAAAAATTGCACCGCAACGCTCTGAAGAGTTGAGGTATACGAATTCAACCAAATCGTCCACCCCGCTTGTGTGGTAGAGATCAACCGGGTAGGCAAATTCGCCCATTTGTACCCCTTCTGCTAAAGTCCAGCATCCAGGTTCATTTTGTGCAACATTGTCGTCCTGCATAGAAGGTGAAAGCAGGGGAGGTGCGAGCATGGTTTCTGCATGCATATAGTGGTAACGCATGATATCCAGCGCTGCAGGAACGAGATTTTCTAGCTCGAGGTGGGAAAAATGT
>JAWOFA010000020.1:0-4410 GCA_046482505.1 Desulfuromonadaceae bacterium
GAGCACAGCGCCGACGGCATGGAGTAGCGCAAACCCATTGCCTGCAGTTCATCCGGAGTCTCGCTGGCGTTCAGAATAGTACTGAGCTCATAGGCACCCTGTCCGGTAATCCCGTTTATATGCATAATCAAAGCAGCGGGGTTGACCTGAGCCACCCGGGAGGCAAACACCTCGCGCTCTGCCTGGGACACAATGTCCCCTTTGGTAATTATCACTATATCCGCGGTTTTGAGCATGGGGCCGATCTTCTTCGGGGTGCCAATGCCGCTGAGGTTGTCAATTACGCACACTGCGGTGATCTTCTCGATATGCGGTGAACAGCGATTACACAGACCTGCGCTCTCACTGATGAGCATATCCAGCTTCTGGCTCCGGCCCCACTCCAGGCACTCTTCGATATTGCTCACAAAGTAGTGATCCGGACACAGCGGCCCGGCAAGCCCCGTGCGTACCGGAACACCGTATCTGGCATACACCTGATCATCATCAGTGGCAAGGCAGTCGAACTTGACCACCCCAACCTGCACGTGTTGCTGCTGCAGGGCTTTAATCGCCTGCAGGATCACCGCAGTCTTCCCCGAGGAGGGAGGGCCGGAGACCGTAATAAATTTCATGGCAATACTCCTGTGAAATTATGGCGCATCATGGGTGGCAGCGTTGAATATACCCTCAAGACGCTTTATCTTGGCAGCGACATCATGGGTGTAGATGTAATCCCAGCCAAGCCACTTCCACGGCGCCGATTCAGGGAGGATGTTTTCCACCTCCGGGTTGAGGGCGGGAAACAACCCCTGGCGCGCGAGGATATCCCCCACTTCCGCACCAGCAAAAAACTCAGCCAGCGCTCGACTCTGTTGCATGCTGTCTTTGCGGCACAACATGAAGATAGGACTGATGATCGCACCATCTTCGGGCCAGATGATCTCGACCCCGGGAATATTGGCGGCCATACGGGTAAAGAAATACGGCATGATGGTAACCAGAGGCTTTTGCGTTTTACCTGCCGGAGCCGTACCCATCTGCGCCGGATGCATTGGTTCAAGCATGGAGCGACCCAATTTTTCTACTCCGGTATCGCCAAATTCCTTATGGATATTAAGGAGAATGGCGTTAAACAGATCAAAATCCCCTACCGGGAGCGCTACCTGGCGCTGGTATTGCGGCTCGAGCAACTGCGCCCAGGTACGCGGCGCAGATAAATCTCCCAACTGGTGGGTGTCGAGCATAAATACCGCCGGAACAGTAGAGATGATGGTGTACACCCCTTGAGGGTCACGCATATCCAGCCCGGCAAACGACCCATTTATTCCGTCTGCATCCAGCGCCGCAAAGGCGCCCTCTTCCTTGAAGCGTCCAATCCCGTTCGGGTCAAAAAAGGTATCAAACCCGGCGGAAACAAAAATATCCGGCAGTTGCTCTACGGAAGTAGCCGCGCAGATCTCCTCCTCTATCCACTCTGAGCCGCCGGATGCGGCACGAAAACGGGTGGACACATTGACTCCATGGCTTTTTTTGCGCTCGTCCACAAAGGCATTGATCTTGTCCAGAAGCGGTACCCGCACCGGGCAGGGGAGCAATCCCGCAACATCGATGTGAGAGGAACGTTTATCTCCGAGATCTTCACACACATCCACCTGATGTGCCTGAGTCTGGACACGCTCCTGCAGTTGAAGAACAAATGATTCAACACCGAGCCCCTTGCGCTCAAGTGCCGTACGCAACTTCATATAGCGTCCGACCCTCTCAAGATAAGCAGCGTCAGTGAACGCCTCGAGTCCATGCGCACCAAACACAACCTCCGTTTCGGGCCAGGTGGTTATTATCTGCGCAATATTCATATCCGCTGTAGGTAGATTCAATGTGTTTCTCCTCGCATTTGAAATATCATTTTTATTCTTATGCAGGAAAATACCTCGCCTTTCAGGTCTTTTAATTGACCAGACTCAAATTTTGTTGATATGGGTTGAAAAAACGGAGGCATTAGATAAAAAGAGAATGTTACGCTCTATTACTCCGGAGATATCATGGAGTTCAACTTCACACAAGGAGCACAGTCTTATTTCAAATTACTGACAGCGTTATTCTCTATGCGAGCAAACCAAGGCACATCCCTCTCACTCAATACACCAATAAAATATGCGCAACTTAAACAATTGATGCTATCGCAAAACATCAGGCAAAATGGTTTTGAGTTGACAGCGTCGCGAGGTTTATCATAAACAGTAAATGAGGGTTCGTGGTTTAATTTATTCAGGAATTACCCCACGGCCATAGAGGCGCAGTTTTTCAGATTTTTTATTAAGATTAAAATATGCATGAACTATCGATCGTCATGAATATCATCGACATAGCGGAAGATAACGCCCGAAGGGAAAACGCTTCTGTGATCCTCGAGATCGAGCTGGACATCGGTAGGCAAGCCGGGGTGGTTATGGAGTCCATGGATTTTGCCATTGAGGCGGCGAAGAGGGGAACCATGCTGGAAAAAGCCAATTGGGTGATAAATGAAATCCCTGCAAGGTCACGCTGTTTATCGTGCCATCAGGAATATGAAAGTAGCGACTGGTTATCTCCCTGCCCTTACTGTCAAAACCCTTTTTCTGAGAGTTTACAGGGGCGGGAGCTGAGGGTAAAATCCCTTCAGGTTGACTAAAAGGAATGACAGTTCATCTAAACAATATGGCTCAATTTTGATGAGCTGCTACGATAAAATTTTTTCAATAGTCGGAAGAGAATCCCATCAACTTAAAGAGGCTGAATATGTGTGATGACTGTGGCTGCGGCCACCCTGACAATGTGACATTCAGAAAGCCGGGCGCTGCGCTAAACGATGAACATAACCATGTACACCTGCAGCAACACGGACATGAGCATCAGCATGCCGACCACTCCCACCACCATCCGCATGCTCACAGCCATTCAGACCGGCATACTCATTCCCACAATGGTCATTCACATCGACGTGAGATCCTGGTGGAACAGGATATTCTGTCGAAAAACAATCTGCTCGCCGAACGCAACCGGGGCTATTTTGACGCCAAAAATATTCTTGCGCTGAACCTGGTAAGTTCTCCCGGATCGGGAAAAACAAGCCTGCTTGAACGCTCCATAAATGACCTGAGTGAAGAGATAAATTTCTATGTCATCGAAGGCGACCAGCAAACCATGAACGATGCCCAACGCATTGATGCCGCAGGCGCCCCCGTGATTCAGATCAATACCGGTAACGGCTGCCACCTGGACGCGGAGATGGTCAACCGCGCCGTGAAAGACCTGGATGTGCAAAACAATTCAGTCCTGATGATCGAAAATGTCGGGAACTTGGTGTGCCCGGCACTCTTCGATCTCGGTGAAAAAGCTCGAATTGTTATCATTAGCACAACGGAGGGTGAGGACAAACCCCAAAAATACCCGGCGATGTTCCAATCATCGCAGCTTTGTATTATCAACAAGACGGATCTTTTACCCTATCTGGATTTCGATGTTGAACAAGCCAGGCAGTATGCTTTGGAGGTAAACCCGGACCTTGAATTTTTAGAATTATCCGTAAAAACCGGGGAGGGTCTGGATGACTGGTATGCGTGGGTGAAGAATAATCTCATAAAATAGCGACTTGGCGGGGCCGATCTCCAGCAGAAGCGATCATGTGGAGCTGGAAATTTCTCAGAAAGAAAAACAACGATAAACAGCTGGAATAAAAACATTTTCCGTAAGTGCCTTCCTGCTTCAGACCATGCTTTATTTTCTCGTTTCGCCGCACCCCCTTTGGTCCCTGCTGATATTGGTAGGGGTTTTGGTTTAGAGCAGGCCTTGCTTGACAACGACTCCGATATGTTTAAAAAAAGCTGTTTGAACCTGACCAGGTTAATTGAAAGTATCTGCGATCATGAAGAAAAGCACAATTATTCCGGATAAACCTAGCGGATAAATTAGGGGGATATGTTCCAATTTCTCCACTAGGCCTATGCCCATGACGCTTAAACTACCTTTCACTCACCCTTTGTTCTCCTGATTCTCGAGAAAATATGTCCTCTTCTGAAGTCATACCGGAATGTAATTGTTCAGCGCAGTCTGAGACGAGCTGCCGAATCCTGATCAAAGGGACCGTTCAGGGGGTTGGGTTCCGCCCTTTTGTGTATCGAACGGCGCTGGAGAACGACATAAACGGCGAAGTGCAAAACACCCCTGCCGGAGTGATAATAGACGCGTGTGGCACCCCGGGTCAGCTGGAGACATTTGTAACTCAATTGAAGGAACAGGCCCCACCCCTGGCGGTTATCGATCATATCGAATATCAGGAGGCAGCGCCTTTAACGGCAAAAGGGTTCTCCATTGTCGAATCCCGGCAAGCGGGTGCCAAGCAGGTAACCCTCCCCCCGGATGTAACCATCTGCGCCGATTGCGAACAGG
>JAWOFA010000151.1:0-14331 GCA_046482505.1 Desulfuromonadaceae bacterium
TTCAACTTCTCCCACAGACCCAGCAATTCGATAGTACTTCGTGACCGCAACCAGTTCTTAATCACATCTGCAGGGGCATCTGGACTTTTGTAGCGGGCAATGTCGGTAAGTGAAATAAAATCTTCTTTAGCGATTTTTTGGACCCGCACCGTTTCATGTAAAACCGTAATCTGTGTGTTTTTAGGCATAAGCCAAATCATCCATATTGCCGTTATGGTATCGTTACAAAAGACTCTGAAAACACAATAAACCATGCTATCTACATACCTCACTACTACCCCAAGCCAGTTTTCACCTGGGCAAACAGGATGAAGCCCAGCAGCACCACCGCAAGCCAGCAGGATACAATATCCGCGGTCTTGCGGGGCGGATCCTGTGCCATTTCTGCGGTTTCTTCACTAATGGTCTCTTTGGGGACGCGCAACAGCAGGGCGCTGATCATCGCAGGGAAACTGGTGTAGGCGTTGGAGACAATCATAAAGTCATCCTCGGTACACAGGGTGACAAAGGCGCGCTTTTTCACCTGCACCGTCTCTACCGCCGTCATGTCCTCATAGCGGATACATTTGCGCCGCAGGAGTTTACGTGTACACACCTGCTCATCATCGATGATGGTGCGGCGGAACAGACACTCAAGAAACAAAATCACTACCGGGAGAATCAGCATCCCGACGATAATCCGCTTTGCTACAGGCTCATCGAACATAAAACAGGTTATCAATAGCGCGAGGGTCTCGATGCTCAGCAGCCCCAGAGGGACGAGAAAGCCTTTGCGGATACGGAATGTCATGGGGGTACTCCTTCAGGGATGTGATGCATTCAATGTAGTGTTTTTTTGTAACTGTTCAGCAAAGGCTTATGGCACCCATTCCAAGAGACACTTTGCGCCGTCCATGGCCGTTCGACTGTCGCCGTCCGTGGCGACAGACGCCCTTTCCATGGGTACCATAAGCCCCTGCCGCTAGTGGATGGTAAATAGTTACGTTCTTTCTTTTTATAGATATCAGTCAAACAGGTGCTCCAGCGCCTCCTGTACCGAGCGGATGGGGACGAGCTTCAGCCCATCCGGGGCATCGATATTTTTGCAGTTCCCCGCCGGGAGGAGGCAGCGCTCGAAGCCGAGGCGCGCGGCTTCCTGCACGCGCAGCTCCGGGCGCGACACCGCACGGATCTCGCCCGCGAGCCCCGCCTCGCCAAACACCACGGTACGCGCGGAGATGCACTTATTCATATGGCTGGAAGCGAGCGCCGCCATAATCGCGAGATCCGCCGCGGGCTCATCGAGCTTCGCGCCCCCGGCGACATTGACAAAGATATCATGGCTCAAGAGCGACAACCCGACCTTTTTTTCCAGAATCGCCACCAACAGCGAAACGCGGTTGTGATCGGTGCCGATGGAGGTACGTCGTGCGGTACCGTAGGGGGCACTCGCCACCAGTGCCTGCAACTCCACCAGGATCGGGCGGCTCCCCTCCATCGCCGGGATCACCACACTGCCAGCGGCGTCCTCGGAGCGCTCAGCGAGGAAGATTTCCGACGGATTGGAAACCTCGCGCAATCCGGTATCGGCCATTTCGAACACCCCGATCTCGTTGGTGGAGCCGAAGCGGTTTTTCACCGCGCGCAGGATGCGATAGGGGTGACTCGCATCCCCCTCGAAATACAGTACCGTATCCACCATGTGCTCCAATACGCGCGGACCTGCAATGCTCCCATCCTTGGTTACATGGCCGACTATAAAGGTTGCTACACCATCCCCTTTGGCCCACTGCATCAACTGGCCGGCACATTCACGCACCTGGCTCACGCTCCCGGGGGCCGATTCGAGGGCAGCGGTAAAGATGGTCTGGATGGAGTCTATAATCAGGAGTTGCGGTTTAAGCTCTGCGGTATGGGCAAAGATCTGCTCCAGGGAGTTCTCCGCCAGAAGGTAGAGTTCCTCCGCATCCACCCCGAGGCGCTCGGCGCGGATTTTGATCTGCAGCGCCGACTCCTCTGCGGTAACATAGAGCACGCGCTGACGCCGCGCCATATGCCCCACTGCCTGCAGGAGCAGGGTCGATTTGCCGATTCCCGGATCCCCGCCGATAAGGGTAAACGCGCCGGGGACAATCCCCCCTCCCAGGACCCGGTCCAGTTCCGCAATCCCGATCTGTTCGCGGCGCTCATCACTTGCGGCAATGGCGTTGATCTTTATCGGTGTCGCGCCGGTACTCACAGTGGTTTTAGTTCCACTCGCCTTCTCTTCGTGGCGCACCTCCTCCTGCAGGGTGTTCCACTCCTGGCAGTCAGGGCAGCGCCCGAGCCATTTGGGGCTCTGGTAACCACACTGGGTGCAGGTATAGATGGTACGGGGTTTGCGCTGGGCCATGAGGTATCAATTCTGTAAAGGTTATGTAGAAACTACAAGCGGGTATCAATCTTAAGCTCAGGAATCCTCTTTAGACATCGTCTTCATCCTTTGTCTTCCTGCCACTGTCAGGCGATATTTCTGATTTTTACTTTGAAGCACATCCGGCAATGTTCTTTCCAAGAAGCGTAGATCTTCTATCAAGCGCAACATTGATTTTTTAAAATTTCCGGTTCTAGACTTGTAACCAAGAACTTCGAGAAGCTCTGACGCACTTCGAGATTCATCTAAACAAGCCTGGAGAATAGCAATCTCTGTTTCTGAGAGTTCATGGGCCTCGTCATGGGCCTCGTCATGGGCCTCGTCATGGGCCTCGTCATGGGAGTAAAGACCCTCTAACCCTGGTGATTGCTCTTTGCTCTCCCCAAACTCAGGAACCTGTATAACCATCCTGAAAACATCGCCCTCTATTAATTCCGGGGCTGCACCACCATACGCGCTACCATACTTCAACATATTGCGCATGCCGGAACCAAGTTCATCTGCCCTACCGATCTGGCGAAAGAATCTGGCAATTACCGGATTTTTGGGAAAAGGGGTGAAGTTTTCAGGATCCAACCGTCCGAATCCATGCGGACGACTGCTGTTTTCAGTGCGCACTCTCCCATATTCGATGATAAGTTTGGCCGGAAAAGCATTCGTGTATTCGCGATGAATAAGAATATTTGACGCGACCTCGCGAAAAAGAGTACTGCGGAGGCTGACACTGGTCGATCCTTCCAGATAAAAAGGATCAGGAAGATGCTTGTCCACAAAAGCCATAATCCGATCATAGCTTTCTACCAGATTCACATCGACAAAATCCCGGTCATCATAGCGATCTAGATTCACCTTGCGCAAAATCAGGTCGGTACGGTGATGAGGAACTACTTGTAATAGAGGCACCTGTTTACCAAGTAAGAGTATCCCTGCACGGGTAATACCACTGCGAGAAGTTTCCGGATCGGTTTGGTAAAGTTGAGCGCTTTTGAGAAGCTCCAGATCATCTAGGTCACGCCACGGATGCTCTTTCCAACGTAAAGTGGCAATCTTGCGGCACTTGGAAACTAAATTAAGATCTAAATCATCCAGTTCCAAATGGGGGAAAACTTTGTTTTCACTGTAGGTTGATTGTTTACGCTGGTAGAGCTGAGCCACATGAGAGGTATGGTCGGTTATATCTAAATCTCCATCTTCATTGCGGTCATAAATACGCCCATTGCAGCGATGGACCTGAGAACTTTCGGGTACATAAATACGTAGGAGGTTTTTCCCTTCAATGTCTACATCATCAATGGAAAGATAAGTGGGCGGAGATATTTTTTGCGGATTATTGATGGCCGTAATAAAATCTTTACGTATCTGTTCGACGGCCTGTGGGTCAATGCCCTGAATTTCACCTGAATCCTTAACGCCAAGGAAAATTACTCCGCCGTGTCTGTTTAGGAAAGCGCACACGGTCTCATAAACATCCCGATTGATACGAGTGCGGCAGGTTTTAAATTCCTGCCCAATACTTTCACCTTTCAGGATATCCTTGAGTACTTTTCCCTCAATTACATTCATGAATAGTTCAGCTTTCCTTTAAGATCTGCGCCTAGATTATTCTTCTACTTCATTCAAGCAATTGCATAAAGTTTTAAGAATTTTAATTGCGCACCGATTTTAGTGTGCCTGTGGCGGTGTGTCAATTGCTGCGACGGCAAACCTGAGTCATACAGTCATATTTAAGGGTTTCATCTGCACTGCAAAACGTGTAGAATTCCCGGTTACGCACTATGGTCTTACAGAACAGAAAAACCTAAACAGAGGATTAATATACCATGCTTGATCCGCGCGTGATTCGCACCCTGGAAGAGATTGTCGGGAAAGAAAATCTCACCACCCACCCTACCGACATGCTGTGTTACTCCTACGATGCCACCCAGCAGAGTTTTCTCCCCGATGTGGTGATATTCCCCGCTGACACTGAACAGATCAGTCTGATCATGAAACTGGCGAATGTGGAAGATGTGCCGGTGTATCCGCGTGGAGCGGGAAGCGGCTTTACCGGGGGCAGCCTGCCCATCTCCGGCGGCATTGTGCTGGTGACCTCACGCATGGATCGGATTCTTGAGATCGACGAAGAAAATCTGGTGGCACGGGTGCAGCCCGGTGTGGTAACGGAACAGTTTCAGCAGGCGGTGGAAAAGCTCGGCCTGTTCTATCCCCCCGATCCGGCATCGCTGAAGTTCAGCACTCTGGGAGGCAACGCCGCCGAGTGTGCCGGCGGCCCGCGCTGTGTTAAGTACGGCGTCACCAAAGACTACATTATGGGGCTGGAGATGGTGACCCCGCAGGGCGACATTATCCGCACCGGCGGCGCCACCATGAAGGGCGTGGTGGGCTACGACCTCACCAAGCTGATGGTGGGAAGCGAAGGAACCCTGGGGATCATGACTGAGCTGATCATCAAGCTCCTTCCCCTGCCGGAAGCAAAGAAAACCATGCTCATCATGTTCGACTCCATCGACGGCGCAGCGCAGGCGGTTTCCGCCATTATCCGTGGCAAGATCATCCCCACCACCCTTGAGTTCATGGATGCCGCGACCATTGAATGTGTGCGCAAAGCCACCGACCTGGACGTGCCTGCAACAGCGAAGGCGGTACTCATTGTGGAGGTGGACGGGGAGGCACAGATGCTCGATCGCCACACTGCACGCATCTCTGAGATCGTCCAACCCCTGGGCGAGGTTGAAACCCGCATTGCGGAAACGCCGGCGCAGAGCGAAGAGCTGTGGAAGGTGCGCCGCAGTGTTTCAGCGAGTCTGCGCAACGTAAACCCCGACAAGTTCAACGAGGATATCTGTGTGCCGCGCAGCAAGGTGCCGGACATGATCCGGCGCGTGGATGAGATATCACAACGCTACACCATCCCCATCGTCAATTTCGGCCATGCCGGCGACGGCAACATCCATGTGAATATCATGGTTGATCGCAAAAAAGAGGGAGAACTGGAAAAGGCGGAAGAGGCCATCAAAGAGGTGTTTGCGGCGGCACTTGAACTCGGCGGCACCATGAGTGGGGAGCACGGCGTGGGCAACACCAAGGCACCCTACATCCCCATGGAGCTTGACCCCGCAGCGGTGGCGTATATGCAGACCATCAAGAATGCGCTGGATCCGAAGAATATCCTCAACCCCGGCAAGATTCTGCTGGAACAACCCATAGAGCTGGCGTAGAGCTATGAGTGGACACAAAACCACGGGCAGACATAAGACCCTGGAAGATTTTCGCGAACAGATCGACGCGTGCGTGAAATGCGGCGCGTGTCAGGCACAGTGCGCGGTATATAAATCCCTGAAACGCGAATCCACCGTAGCGCGCGGCAAGGTGGCCATCGCCGATGCGCTGCTGGATAAACAGACCCCGGTGGATGAGCGCTTTGTCCGGGATATGTCGCAGTGTCTGCTGTGCGGCTCATGCCACGATAAGTGCCCGAACCTGGTGCCGACAGACGAGATTGTGATGGCAGCGCGGCGTGAGATTGCCGAGCGCCAGGGTTTGAGTACCTTCGGCAAGGCCCTCACCGGGGTGATCAAGAGGCCGAAACTGATGAACCTGCTCGCCAAAAGTGGCGGCAGACTCGAAAAGCTCATATTCCGCAAGGTGCCGGAGCACAGCGGTCTGCGCCTGCGCTTTCCGGTACCGTTTATCGCCAGGGATCGTTATATGCCCGAAATCACGCCCAAACCATTCCGCGAGCGGATGCCCGAATATTTCCCTGCGCACAGCGACAATGACTCCAAACCTCTGAGCGCTTTTTTTACCGGGTGCATGATCAACTTCACCTACCCTCAAATCGGCGAGGCGCTGGTCAAAATATTCCGCTTTCTCGATCTGCCCTTATGGATTCCGCCAAACCAGGGATGCTGCGGCCTTCCCGCCCATGCCGCGGGCGATGCCGCCACGGTAGATCAGCTTGCGGATGCCAATGTCAGCGCGTTCGGAGCACGGAAGGTGGATACTATTATCACCGCCTGCGCCTCGTGCAACGCCGGGATCGGTAAACACTACCGAGAGATGGGAGATGATTGCGCTGAGCTGGGGAATCAGGTCGAGGATGTGCTGGTGTTTCTGGTGCGCCAGGGGCTGGTGGAAAAATTACGCGCCCTGCCCCGAACTGAAAACACCACGAAGGTGACGTATCACGACCCGTGCCATCTGCGCACCCAGGGGATAACTACTGAGCCCCGCGCATTGCTTCAGGCTACACCCGGAGTTGAGTTTGTGGAGATGGAAGGGGCGGATCGCTGTTGCGGCCTCGGGGGCACCTTTTCTGTGTACCACTACGACACGAGCCGCTCCATCGGCGCACGCAAAGCGGATGGAATCAAAAACAGCGCCGCTGAACTGGTTGCATCTGCGTGTCCCGGCTGTATAATGCAGTTGCAGGACAGCATAAACCATGCTGAACTCAAGCAACGTGCGTGTCACATACTCGAGCTTATTGCCCGGGCGCTTCCTGAGCAGGAAACCGAATAAACCGGCACGCAGTATATAATCCACATTTCATTTCAAGGAGAACAGCCATGCTTAGAATCATTACCCTTACCCTGCTACTAGCTTTCATGAGCACCTCTGCATTTGCGGTGCCGGCAGGCAAAAGCCTGACTTTTGACAAAGCCGCTAACGGACCGGTGGACTTTGATGGGAGCCTGCACAATCAGGCAGCAGACAAAGGCTGCCGCACCTGCCACAACTCCGACGCTTTCCCACAGATGAAAAAAGGGAGCGTAACCATTACCATGGAAAAGATATACGCCGGCGAGCAGTGCGGCATCTGCCACAACGGTGAAGATGCCTTCGCAGCGAAAGGAAACTGCAACCAGTGCCACAAGCGCTGATTCACCCTCCCGCGTCCACATAAACTACCCATAAAAGCAGGTGGCTTGATGCCACCTGCTTTTATTTGTATCTTCAAGGTTTTAAAACAGCAATGAATACCAATGTAAAAGCCCTGGGCATTTTTTCCGGCGGCCTCGACAGCATCCTGGCTGCCCTTTTATTGCGCGCACAGGGGATTGAAGTCCACTGCGTTACCTTCGTCACCCCGTTTTTCGATGCTGAAAAAGCCAAAGAGATGGCGCAACACTACCATCTCCCCCTGCAGATTCAGGATATCAGCACCCCCCACCTCGCAATGCTGAAAAACCCGCGATATGGCTACGGACGCAATATGAACCCGTGCATCGACTGTCACGCCCAGATGTTCAGCATGGCGGCGCAGATCATGGAGCGTGAAGGGTATGATTTCCTGTTCTCGGGTGAGGTGATCGGGCAGCGCCCCAAAAGCCAGAACCGTTCGGCGCTGCAGGCAGTCAACAAGGCTTCCGGCTGTGGAGATAAAATTCTGCGCCCCTTGAGCGCCAAATGTCTCTCCATCACTGCCATGGAAGAGGAGGGGCTGGTGGATCGGGAGCGCCTGGAGAGCATCCAGGGACGCTCACGCAAGGGGCAGGAACGCCTGGCGCAGCGCCTTGGCGTGGACAAAGCCCCTTCAGCCGGGGGTGGATGCCTGCTGACGGAAAACTCCTTCTCCAACCGCCTGCGCGATCTGTTTGTACATCAGCCCGACTGCACCCCGCGCGATGTAGAACTCCTCAAGCACGGGCGTGCATTTCGCCTCTCGGATACGGCGCAACTCAGCCTGGGGCGCAAAAAGAGTGACAACGAAACCCTGCGCGCACTCGCCGCGGGGAACCTGATCCTTATGCGCAACGAGAACTGTTCCGGCCCTGCAGGGGTTCTCTCCGGCACCCCAACCCAGGAGGACATTGAACTGGGGGCTGCCCTGGTGGCGGCATATGGCAAATATAAAAATGAAGACCGGGTCGAAGTTCGCATCGAAAACCGCAGTGCGAAACCGGAGTTTGTCGAGGTAGAGCCCCTGAGTCGAGAACGCGCACTCGATATGCAGCTTTAACTGGATCAGAAACGGGTGCGCAGTTGCAAAATGGGGCCGCGTTCGTCGCTCAGAAGGGAGAGCTGATATCTGTCGCGCAATTGCTCCAGCTCACTGCGATAGCGTCTGCGGTTCGTCTTGTGAGCCGTATTAACCGCATTGTAGATATTGCCTCCGTACCAACCCGCTTCGAAAAAAAGCAGAATCCCGCCCAGCACCGTATTGCCGGTATCGATTGCCTGGAGCCCGCCGACGATAAATGCGGCATTGAGTGCAAACGCCATCCCAGCCTCACGGTAGCGCCCGTTGTAGAGTTGCCCTGCTCCCGGCATAAGTGCCGACAGGGTCCCGGCGAGGCGGGGAGATTTGCGCGGCAGATCCTGCAGGGAAATAACATCCTCAAGATCGGGGCGCAACTCCAACTGTCTCGTCTGAAGAAGTAACTGCGCCCGCTGCAGGCGCTCCACTTCCAGCAGACTCCACAACTGCAGCTCCTTCACCCGCCGGGTGAAAGCGTGGCCCAGATGAAGTCCCTCAACCTTTTCCAAATAGGCAAAGCTTGCATCAAACTCACCCCGCAGATAGGGGATCTCCGCCAGAAGCAAATGCGCCTGCATGCGTATATTCTCGTTCGGGTCTTGCTTCAGCGTGTGGCGCAGAATAGAACGTGCATAATCCCAGCGCTGGGCGGCAATCGCGGCACGCGCCATATTCAGGCGTGCGCGGACAACATGGAGGTGCTCAGGATAGAGATGTACAAAGCGCTTGTATTCCGTCACCGCACGGTAGTAGTCCCGCTCGGCAAATAACGCATCCGCAAAGCCCAGCTCCACCGGGGCCTCCAAATTACGCGCTGGCGCACTCTCCGCCCGTGTCGCCTGAAACGCCGCAACAGGCTGCACACAGCACATAACCACAGCAAGAACGAGCATCTGCACCAGGCATAAGCTGAAACCCGTTCGGTAACGAATGGGAAACATCAGTATTGTACGCATAATCAAGCACCTTAAGCTAATATGGCAATTCACCATTGAAATAGACCGGCAAGTATCATTACTGGCAGTGACAAGGGGTCAAAGACTTCGCCCGCGTTGTTTGCACAACTTAATGTAAATAAGGTCACTTGAAAAAGAAAAACTTTGCAAGCTAACACAGTCCCTCGCACGTACTCCAGTCTTTTCTTGACCCTTGCACAACTTTATTGTAACTTAGAACTTTAACGCAATTCTTACAAATGCAATATTGCCGCATTTGTGCAAAGAGCAGGCGCTGTATTTACCGGGCGCGAGGATTGCGGTAACCGGAATTAATGTAGGCGTGGGGACATTATGGGGTTCAACATTGGAGACCGAGCGGTTTATCCGGCTCAGGGCGTTGGGGTAATTGAAGCGATTGAAACCAGAGAATTTTCCGGGCAGAAACACGATTTCTACGTGTTGCGGATCTGTGACAGCGACATGACCATCATGGTTCCGACCCGGAATGTTAAAAATGTTGGGATGCGCAACCTGGTAGACAAGAAAAATCTTTCCCGCGTGTATGAACTCTTCAAAGAGGTTGAAACTCCCGCCCCTAAAGGGCTAGCTTCATGGAGCCGCCGCCAGCGCGAATATACTGAAAAGATCAAAACCGGCGATTTGTATGAAGTAGCTCAGGTGTTGCGCGAACTCTATGTAATCGCAGTAGACAAGGAGCTCTCGTACGGCGAAAAAAAGATGCTAGACCTGGCGCGCCGCCTGGTGATTAAAGAGATCGCCTTCGCCGAGGGGATGGAAGAAGATCAGATAAGCAAGCGCGTGGAACAGACCTTCCTAGACTGAGGCTGCACTCCCATTAAGCGCTCATATAAACAATCATGACCAGGTGAAAACCTGGTCTTTTCTTTATGGTGCAGTTATGCAAACCACTACAGCATACCACGGCCACACCTGTGGCAGCAGAGTCGTTGCCGTAATCCCGGCTGCCGGTCTGGGGCAGCGCATGGGTACATCAACCCACAAACAGTACCTCCATCTCGAGGAATCCCCGATTCTGGTTCACTGCCTCCAAACTTTTGCTGCCCATCCCGCGATTGATGAAATAATTATAGTCACCCCTGAAGATCAACTTGATTTCTGCCGCTGGGACATTGTACACGCATACAGCATAGACAAGGTATGCGCTCTGGTCCTTGGTGGAGAACAGCGCCAGGATTCAGTGCGCAACGGCCTGCGCGCATGTCAGTGCAGTGCGGATGATATCATTCTGATTCACGACGGAGTGCGCCCCATGGTTGATGCGGAAACCATCGATGCGGTAATCTCCGGGGCGCAGGAGCATGGTGCCTGTATCGCGGGGGTTCCGATAAAGGATACGGTAAAAAAGGTGCACAATGGCATGATTGAGTCCACCCCTGAACGCAGCGGCCTGTGGGCGGCACAGACCCCGCAGGGGTTCAGGTGCAACCTGATTGTGAATGCGCACGAGCAGGCGTTAGCCCACGGCTTCAGTGCCACGGATGACGCCTCAGTGCTTGAATGGTACGGCCATCCGGTCGCAATTATCGAGGGCTCTTACGCAAACCTCAAGATCACTACACCGGAGGATCTGATCCTCGCACAGGCGCTCCTGCACGAACGCAACAGCAGAATGGGGCGGGCATGATACGCATCGGCCACGGTTACGATGTTCACCGCCTGGTGCCGGAGAGCACTCTGGTGCTGGGGGGAGTGAAGATCCCCCACTCACACGGCCTGCTGGGGCACTCCGATGCCGATGTACTCCTGCATGCAATCTGCGATTCGATCCTCGGCGCCCTGGGGATTGGAGACCTGGGACGCCATTTTCCCGACACCGATCCGGTGTATGCCGGCATCGACAGTACCGAGCTGTTGCGTGAGGTAATCGTCCTCGCACAGCAGAACAGCTATACAATCGGCAATCTGGATGCTACCATCATCGCCCAGAAACCGCGCCTTGCGCCGCACATCCCCACCATGGTAGACACCATTGCCGCCGTATGTGGATGCGCAAGCGCACAAGTAAATGTAAAAGCAACCACTACCGAGAAACTTGGATTTGAAGGCCGCCTGGAGGGGATCTCCGCCCATGCAGTTGTTCTTCTGCTTAAGAAATCATAAACTCACTGTAACTATTCAGCTGAAGAGTTGGCAATGCCCATTTCAAGGGACGCATAAACCCATCCGTGGGGCTCATTGTCGCCGTCCATGGCGACAAATGCCCTTTAAATGGGCACAGCCAACTCACTGACAATCATAGTGAATAGTTACAACTCACTGAAGGTTAATCCGCACATGAACACAGAAGCCGCCGGCAAGGACTTTATCCGCCAGATTGTAGCTGCAGATGTCAAGGACAACAAAAGTGATGGCCAGGTAGTCACGCGTTTTCCGCCGGAACCCAATGGATTCCTGCATATCGGGCACGCAAAGGCGATCTGCCTCAACTTCAATGTCGCACAGGAATTCGGCGGACGCTGTCACCTGCGTTTTGATGACACCAACCCCGTCAAGGAGGAGACCTTCTATGCTGATGCCATTCGGCGCGATGTGGAGTGGCTCGGCTTTTCGTGGGGCAACAACGAATTCTATACCTCCGACTACTTTGACGATCTGTACCGCATGGCCGTAAAGCTCATTGAAAAGGGTCTCGCATATGTGGATGACCTCAACGGTGAGCAGATCCGCGAAATGCGCGGCACCCTCACCGAACCGGGGCAGAACAGCCCCTATCGCGAGCGTAGCGTGGCAGAAAATCTCGATCTATTCGAGCGCATGCGCGCCGGAGAATTCGGCAATGGCGAGAAGGTATTGCGCGCCAGAATCGATATGAGATCCCCCAACATGAACATGCGCGATCCGGTGATGTACCGCATCCTTCATGCGCCCCACCACCGCAGCGGTGACAAGTGGTGCATCTATCCCATGTACGACTTCGCCCACGGCCAGTCCGACGCCCTCGAAGGGGTCACCCACTCCCTGTGCACCCTCGAATTTGCGGATCATCGTCCCCTATACGACTGGTTCATCGAACAGCTTGAGCTGTTCCCGAGCCGCCAGTACGAGTACTCGCGCCTCAACCTGGGCTATACGGTGATGAGCAAACGCAAGCTCCAGGAACTGGTCACGCGTGAATTAGTTACCGCCTGGGACGATCCCCGTATGCCCACCCTCGCCGGAATGCGGCGTCGTGGATTCCCGCCCGAGGCGATCCGCACCTTCTGTTCGCGTGTGGGGATCAGCAAGAGCGATAGCTGGATCGATATGAGCGTCCTCGAAGACTGTGTGCGCGAAGAGCTCAACCACAGTGCGCCGCGCGCCATGTGTGTCCTGCGCCCCCTGAAGGTTACCATCACCGATTACCCCGAAGATAAAGAGGAAACATTCAGCGCCCCCAACCATCCGCAGCAGTCGGAGATGGGAGAGCGCAGTATTCCATTCACGCGTGAGATATATATTGACCAGGATGACTTCATGCTCGACCCGCCGAAGAAGTTTTTCCGCCTCGGCCCCGGACGTGAAGTGCGTCTGCGCAACGGCTACGTAATCAAATGTGAAGAGGTGGTCTACCACGAGGATGGCAGTGTAAAGGAACTGCTCTGCACCCACGACCCCGCCACCCTGGGTGCGGCACCGGAAGGACGCAAGGTCAAAGGGGTAATCCACTGGGTCAGCGCTCCCCACGCGGTAAAGGTCAAGGTGCATCTGTATGACCGCCTGTTCCAGGTGGAAACTCCGGGGGCGGGAGCGAGCGCAGAAACATGGCTCGAGGACCTTAACCCCGACTCGCGTATAACCCTGGATCAGTGTGTCGCCGAACCCGGTATTCGTGAGGCAGACCCCGCGCGGGCATATCAGTTTGAGCGCTGCGGCTACTTCTGCCGCGATGAACAGCAAAGCACAGAGGAATTGCCGGTATTCAACCGCACCGTCACCCTGCGCGATTCATGGGCCAAGGTGAATAAATAAGATTCCAGTTTGTATTAAAATCATAAAAGGACAGATGTTACCCCTATGAGCTTACGTCTTTACAACACCCTCACTGGCACCAAAGAACCGTTCACACCCCTCGAGCCCGGCAAGGTGGGCATGTATGTGTGCGGCGTCACTGTGTACGACTACTGCCACATCGGGCATGCACGCGCCAACATTGTGTTCGATATCGTGTACCGCTATCTTAAATACAGCGGTTACGATGTCACCTACGTGCGCAACTACACCGATGTGGACGACAAGATCATCCAGCGTGCCAACGAGCGCGACATCAGCTCTACCGAACTCTCACAGGAGTTCATCCGCGCCTTTGACGAGGATATGGCCGCCCTCGGGCTCGAAAAGCCCACTATCGAACCCAAAGCGACCGAGCACATTGAGGACATCATCGCCCTGGTGCAACAGCTCATCGATACCGGCAAGGCATACGCCGTGGACGGGGATGTGTACTTTGCGGTGCAGAGCTTTGACAACTACCTGAAGCTGAGCAAGCGCAATCTTGACGACATGCAGGCGGGCGCGCGCATCGCCCCGGGTGAGAAGAAGCGCAACCCCATGGATTTTGCCCTGTGGAAAGCGGCAAAGCCCGAGGAACCCTCCTGGCCCTCCCCCTGGGGCGAAGGACGCCCCGGCTGGCACATCGAATGCTCCGCGATGTCCACGCGCTACCTGGGGGAATCGTTCGACATCCACGGTGGTGGCAAGGACCTTGTCTTCCCCCATCATGAGAACGAAATCGCCCAGAGCGAAGCCGCAAGTGGAAAACCCTTCGTCAAGTACTGGATCCACAACGGCTTTGTGAATGTGAACCAGGAAAAGATGAGCAAATCTCTGGGGAACTTCTTCACCATCCGCGACATTCTGCAGCAGTACGATGCCGAAGTGGTGCGCTTTTTCATTCTCTCTGCGCACTACCGCTCCCCCATCGATTTCTCTGATCAGAATCTCAAGGAGGCGCGCCACGGCCTCACCCGCTTCTATGAGGGGCTCCACGCCGCAGCTCAGGT
>JAWOFA010000164.1:0-4021 GCA_046482505.1 Desulfuromonadaceae bacterium
ATCGGGGGATGCGGATGTGTTTTTATAGCTTGGACTGAACTTTGTTGCGCAGTTCTTCGTCTACGTTCAGCTGATTGGCGAGGTAGTTATAGGTTTCAGCGTCAATCTGTGAACTGTGTACTACATCGATCATGTTGTCATTCATTTCTGCCTGCAGGGATTGGGCTTTCTGCTGATCTTCGATCCCTTCAAATTTCTTTACGTACTCGTCACGGATCTCTCCCAGATCCTGGGCAACCCCGACAAATTGATCAATGGTGGAATCATCAATTTCCATTTCCTCAGCCCCCTGCATGGCGGCCTGCCCCTGTGCCTGACTTTGTGCCTGACTTTGTCCCTGGTTCTGCGCATAATCGGGCTGGGCGAAACCAGTGCCGGCAAAACCGGAAAGAAGGGCGAAAATCAAAGTGAGCGTAAGAGCGATTGATTTTGTGTGCATGTGTTCTCCTTTGTGCTTTGGGTTAGTGCAAAAGCGCTTTGTGCTTGGGATACAATTACAAGAGTTTCGCTTTTGCAGGGTTAAAGTACACCTGGTGCCAGCAGGCACCGGCGCTGTTTTGTTGTTGCGCAACTACTAGTACAAGGGGCGTGCCAGAAGCAAAATATTTGTCTGAATAATGTGTAAATCACCGATTTTGAAGGTTTTTTTATTCAGATCTCTGGGATCTGAATGGGATTGCGCAGGAGAAAAAAGTGTGCAAAAATGAAACATGTATCTTTTATTTAGAGAGGGAAGGGTTTTATGCGACATAAATTAATCCCTGCTGGATTAAGTCTACGGATATCTCTGCTGATCTTTGTGTTTCTGCCCCTCATCGCAATCCTTACCGGGGCTGGCTTATACAGTCTGCGCCATTTGGAGTTGCGGATTGAAGAGCGGATGCAGGAAGATCTGGAGCTGATTGCGCGTGCCATCCGTGGGCCATTACAAAATTCGCTCGAACAGGAGCGGGAGGGGAGTGTGCAGCAGGCGCTCGATTCCCTGTTCAGTTTGAAGCGCGTTTACGGAGCGTATGTGTATGACCGTGACGGGGAGCGTATCGCGGCGAGTGGTGCACGCGAACCCCAAATCGGCAGCAGTCATCTGGTTGAGCTCGCAGAAAAAGGGGACCATTTGGGGGAATACCAGGAGAGTGAGGACGACGTGCAGGTGTACTCCTACTTTGTGCCGCTGTCCGATCTGGCGGGGCGCAATATCGGCCTTCTCCAGCTTACACGCGATGGGCGCGATTTCCGTGAATATATTGCCGGAGTGCGCCGGCAGACGTTGTTGTTTCTGGGGCTGTTGGCGCTGGTGCTTCTCGCCACCATTGTCTTTGGGCATCATCAGGTGATCGGGCGCAATCTCGGACGCCTGGTGCAGAGCATGGCGCGTATCGAACGGGGACAACGCCGTCATCGCGCCGCCGCCACCGGCCCGCGCGAAATTCGCCAGCTGGCTCTGGGGATGAATGCGATGCTCGACAGCATGGAGCGTTCAGAGCGTGAACTGGAACAGCAGCGCGAGGAGCAGTCACAACTGGAGCGGGAGCTGCAACAGTCGCAGAAAATGGCAGCCATTGGAGGTCTAGCGGCGGGGGTTGCGCACGAACTCGGGACTCCCCTGAGTGTGGTTTCCGGCAAGGCGCAGCGGATGTTGCGCAAGGCTGACAGGGATGGTCTACCACCTACAGCGCGGAAAGAGGTGGAGGAGATTCTGCAGGCGGTAAGGCGCACGGAACAGATTGTACGTCAGCTTCTCGATTTCGGGCGCCAGAACCCCCTGCGCAAACGCCCGCTACGCATGGACGAGATTTTACAAGGGGCGGTAGCTCAATTGCGCCAGAATCCCTGTGCATCAGAAGTGGAACTGCGCTGTGCTCCAAATCCGCAGCCGGATGCCCCACCTCCGCTCCTCGAAGTGGATCGGGTGCGTCTGGAGCAGGCCCTGGTTAACCTGCTGCTCAATGCAATCCATGCTGCAGGTAGTGGCGGCATAGTGGAGTACGGCTGGTTTACGCGTGCGGACAGTGATGGAGAATACATCGGATTCTACGTTGCGGATAACGGCCCCGGAGTCGCGGAGGAGATCAGGGGGAAGCTGTTCGATCCGTTTTTTACCACCAAGGAAGTGGGAAAGGGCACTGGACTGGGGCTTGCGGTAGCTCACGCCGCCGCGCTTGATCACGCCGGAGTGCTTGAGGTTGGCACCTCCGAACTTGGCGGAGCCTGTTTCACTATGACCTTCCATATCAGTTGATATCCGCACTATATATATGCCCGCTGAGGAACAGAGAGGGGTAAGAAAGGACATGGCCATGCACGCACATCAAGAGGAGATTCTCCTGGTTGAGGACGACGCTTCACTGCGCAAGTTGCTGGAAGAGGAGTTGAGTGATGCCGGTTTGCAGGTAAAGAGTTGCGCGGATGCGCGCTCTGCCCTGCAGGTGTTGGAGCGCACCCCTATTGCGCTGGTGGTTAGCGATCTGCGCCTGCCGGGCGAAGACGGGATGTGGTTACTGGAGCAGGTACAAGGTCGCACGCCGGCGCCCGGCTTTATTATAATGACCGCCTTCGGGACCGTCACGCAGGCGGTGGAGGCGCTGAAGCAGGGGGCGGATGATTTTATCACCAAGCCGGTGGATCTGGATCACCTGATCCTGTGTGTTCAGCGGAACCTTGAAACCCGACGCCTGCGCCGGGATGTGCAACGCTTTCGTGAGGTGCTGGGGCAGGAGGATTTTCACGGGATTATCGGCCACAGTCGCGCCATGCAGGATCTGTTTTCTATGGTGCGTCAGATCAGTCAGTCGCATGCCCCGGTTCTTATCAGCGGAGAGAGCGGTACCGGCAAGGATATGGTGGCGCGTGCGCTGCATACTGAAAGCCCACGCCGGGATAAAAAGTTTGTGGCGGTGAACTGTGCCGCTATACCCGCAGAGTTGCAGGAGAGCGAGTTCTTCGGACATGCGGCCGGAGCCTTTACCGGTGCGGGGAGTGCGCGCAAAGGGTTGTTTGCCGAGGCGGAAGGGGGGACGCTGTTTCTGGATGAAATCGGCGAGATGCCCCTGGATCTGCAGGCGAAACTGTTGCGTATCCTCCAGGATGGACGCGTACGCATGGTGGGGGAGAACACGGAGATCCAGCTCGATGTGCGGGTCATTGCCGCCACCAACGCCGATCTGGAACAGGCGGTCAAAGTCGGAACCTTCCGCGAGGATCTGTATTTCAGACTCGAAACCTTTGAGCTGCATGTGCCGGCGCTGCGCGAACGTGGGGAGGATCTGGAACTGCTGGCGGCATATTTCATCCAGCGTTTCAACGCCCAGCTGGGGCGGAGTATCCAGGGGCTCAGCCCTGCTGCCCTCAGCCTGCTGCGCTCATATCCCTTTCCGGGTAATGTCAGGGAGTTGCGCAATGCCCTGGAACGTGCCTTTGCATTCTGCACTACATCCGAGATCGAGGCGGAGTGCCTGCCGCAGCGGATTCGCCATACCAAAAAAGGTGGGAGCGCGCAGGATGATGCCCTGCTGCTCGCGCTCAAAGGGGAGAATGATCTGCCCACCTTTGATGAACTGGGGAACCGCTACGTGGCGTATGTGGTGGAGCAGGTGCAGGGGAATAAACGTCGGGCGGCGCAGATTCTCGCTATCAGCCGCGCCACCCTCTATCGTCGCCTTGAAGCTGCAGGGGTTAAGGTCTGAAGCCCGCTTACGCGGGGGGCTAATCGTCCAGACTCCCCCGGATATGCCCTACCAGGTCGCACGCGGTCGCATCCGTGATCTCCACCGGGACGATATCCCCAACATCGGCTTCGCCTGCGTTGATATATGTTATACCGTCAATATCCGGAGCCTGGGTGACGCTGCGGCCCTGGAGGAGGAGTTCGGTTTCCTCACTGTAACCCTCCACCAACACCGGGGTTTCGGTGCCGATAAGGGCCTGGTTCTTCTCCAGCGCAATCTCGTCCAGCATGGTGGTCAGGGCGTCGCGGCGCTGCTGTTTCATATCCTCCTCAACCTGCTCAGTGTAAGTAGCGGCA
>JAWOFA010000153.1:0-4051 GCA_046482505.1 Desulfuromonadaceae bacterium
TGAGGGATCCCCTCGTAGATGGAGAGTTCCAGCATCTTGGGATCAACCAGGATGACTCGCACATCCTCGGGGTCTGCCTTGTAAAGGAGGGAGAGGATCATGGTATTGATGGAGACAGATTTGCCGCTGCCGGTGGAGCCTGCTACCAGCAGATGGGGCATCTTGGTAAGATCCGTTACTATGGGCTGGCCGAAGATGTCTTTTCCCAGTGCCAGGGGAAGTCTGCCGCCGTTTTTACGGAACTGATCAGAGGCAATGATATCCTTTAGATACAAGGTTTCCCGCGTATTATTGGGGATCTCTATCCCCACCACTCCCCGACCGGGGATAGGTGCAACTATGCGGATAGAAGTGGCGCGCAACGCCATGGAGAGGTCATCCGAGAGGCCAGCGATTTTGTTCACCTTGATGCCCGGAGCGGGGGCAAATTCGAACATGGTGACCACTGGTCCCGGTTTTACCTCCACCACTTCGCCGCTGACATTGAAATCCTTGAGTTTGTTTTCCAGAATGCGCGCCATCGCCATCAGGGATTCGCGATCCACCGGTGGGGCGCTTTCCCCTTCATGATCAAGAAGAGACAGGGATGGCATATGGTAGGTACCCGATGATTCAATAAAGTCAAATGCTGCCTGGGTTTCCAGCTCTTTCCCTTTCTTGTCAGCATTGCCCTTGTTTTTGTTCTTGTTTGTGTTTTTTACTTCCTTGGGTTTCTTTGGTTCCGGGGCAGCGATGCGGGGTTCAGCAGCTTTGGTTTTCTCCTTTTCGCTTTTCTTTAGTGCTTTCTTCTGCTGGCGCTGTTCGAGTGTACGGGACAAGCGTTCCCCAAGCCCGGCAAAAAACAGAGTGAAGGAAAAGCGGGTCATAATCATGGCGGAGACCGCAGAGCATACCAGGAGCACAAGTGCCGCACCGGCAGTGTTAAGGTATTGGGCGAGGAAGTTGTGCAGCAATCGCCCCACGGCACCTCCGGCTTCGGAGATTCTTTCTCCTCCCAGATAGATACTGTGGAGACGAAGAGCCAATAGCCCCGCGCTCGACATGATGAATATAATAAAGGATACAATTTTGTACGGACGCAATTTAATTGCGCGTGCCCGCAGGAGTCTCCATGCGAGAAAAAACGCCACCAGGGGCAACAACAGCGCCGGAAGGCCGATGAACTGATACAGGATATCGGCGAGATGAGCTCCGACAATCCCGCCGTAGTTGCTGATTTTATCCGGATCGAGATTGTTGTTAAAGGACGGATCCGCGTTGCTGAACGAAGCCAGGCACAGGAGCAGATAGGTCCCCAGGGTGAGCCAGGCAAGAGCTGCTATCTCTCGTTTTAGACGCTGAAGGCGGGATGTTTCAGGGGTTTGATCCATGGGTAAATGACTCAAGAAGATGGAGCGTGAAAGTAAGAGGTCAGTAAAAAAAGCGCAGTTATAAATCGCTTTTCGTGGCGCCGATCTATTTCAGATCGTATCGTATGCGCCCAAATTCTCCGATCACCTAAGATAGCATAAATACCGCACATGCAACAGCCCAGCAGTATAGAGCAAACACACTCAGGCGCTGGCGTGCGAGGATGCCCAGGAGCATATGGATCGCCGCAAGGCCACTTATAAACGCCATTGCCCCGCCCGCCAGATATACGGGTATTTGTTCTGTGGGCAGGTTCTGCATGTCGCCGATGGAGAGGATTGTCGCCCCGGTGATGGCAGGCAGAGATAGGAGAAAAGAAAAGCGTGCGGCACTCGCACCATCGACACCCCGAAACAGAAGGGTTGCAATGGTAGCTCCGGCGCGCGAGATCCCCGGAGCAATCGCGAGGGATTGTGCCAGGCCGGTTATAAATGCATCAGTGAATGTGATGCTCTCCATTGAGCGTTTGCCGTGACGCCAGCGTTGCGCTGCAAAGAGCAGGGCCCCGGTTATGAGCAGCATACTCGCCACTGCATACATGTTTTGAAACATCGCAGTGAAGGTATCTTTGAAGGCAAGACCGATTATCGCTGTAGGTACGGAGCCGAAGATAATCAGAAGAAGCAGTTTGCGATACTCTTTCCCCTGTGCACTTTTGTTCCATGGGGCGAAACACAGATTTTTGATATCGCTACTGAAGTAAAACAATACCGCAATCAGGGTGCTGAAGTGGAGAATCACTTCAAAGAGAATACCGGGTTGGTCAAAACCGGCAATAAAGTGCTGCGCAATAGCCAGGTGCCCTGAGGACGAGACCGGGAGAAATTCAGTCAGACCCTGGAGCAGGCCCAGAAAAATGGCTTGTAGCATGGTCATGGGTTAAGGTCTTCCTCTGCAAGAGTTTCAAGGGTTATGGATGACTACAGTGATAACGGGGCGATAACCCAGAATTTTTTTACATGCTGTAGTGCTCTGTTTATGTGCTTCTGTATGTAGCTTTTCCCGTTTTGCTGTTTCAACCTCCATCTGCCCGGTTGCTGTTCGCCTGTGGGGCAATAGCTGCGTAATTATGCTTTTAATATGCGCATCCAGTTCGGAGTGGAGTGCAGGGTTGCTGATGCCGCTAAAGTGGACTGTTACCGCCGGTGCGTGTTCTTCAGGCGCAAAATAAACGCTTATGTGCACACATCCATCTCTGCCCATCTGTTTGCGTGCCTGTATCTGTGATGGATCCATTCCGGCACCGTTGTGCATATCGATGTATGTCGGAGTGCATGGGATGGAAGGCTCACGTTTTGCACCATTGCAGGAGAGTATTGCTCCTGTTCCATCCTGGAGTACCAGGGTGTTGTGCTCTGTAACCCCACACTGCTGCGCCAGCTGCGCATGTTGTGCCAGATGGCGTGGTTCACCGTGCACGGGGATGAAAAAGCGTGGTTTTACCAGAGATACCAGTTGGCGCAACTCAGCGGCACATGCATGCCCACTTGCGTGAACGTCTGCATTTGCGCCGGTCAAAATATCCGCTCCGAGACAGTACAGTTGGTTCAACATAGCATTTACCTGCAACTCATTGCCGGGGATCGTGCGTGCTGAGATAACTACGCAGTCTTCCGGTTCTATCTGTAAATGAGGATGGGCACCTGCTGCTATGCGTTGCATGGCGCTTCCCGGTTCTCCCTGACAGCCGGAAGCGATAATACACAATTTATCTCCCGGAGTGTACTCCTTAGCATGTTCCGCACGGATAATGGTGTGTGGGGCAACATGTAGAAGACCTGAATGGCGCGCTATGTTAATGTTTTCGCATAACCCGCGCCCGAGGAGGACAATCTTCCGTTTCGCTCGCTCCGCTGCGGTGATAGCTAGCTGAATACGGTGGATGTTGGATGAGAAGGTGGAGATAAATACATTGCCGCTGCAATGAGCATTTATGCGGGTAAATGCCGGGGCAAGATCGCTCTCTGAAGCGCTGAAGCCCGCGTGTTCCACATTGGTGGAATCGGCTAAAAGAGCCAGGACCCCGTCATCGGCATAGCGTCCCAGGGTTGCAAGATCGGTGGTTACTCCATCCACCGGAGATGGATCGAGCTTGAAGTCGCCGCTGTGAATTATGCATCCAGCAGCTGTGGTTATCGCGAGTCCCACACCGCCGGGGATGGAATGCGCTGTGCTGAACGCTTCGATGCCGAATGGGCCACATCTGAAGGGTTCCCTTGGTTGCATCTTATGTATGAGCGCATTACTTGAACCTTTGCGCTTCTGCAGACGCGCGCGGATCAGCTCCAGAGTGAACGGCGTGGCGTAGATGGGTGGATTGCCCAGATCTCTGAGAATAAAGGGGAGTGCGCCAATATGATCTTCGTGTCCGTGGGTTATTACAATGGCGCAAATGCGCTCGCAATGTTCGCGCAACCATGCAATATCAGGAAAAATCAGGTCTGTACCCCAGGATTCCGTGCCGGAAAACATCAGGCCACAGTCAATCAGGAGGATGCTATCCTGGTGCTCCATGGCAAGTAGGTTCATCCCGATCTCTCCACAGCCTCCAAAGGGTATGATGCGCACCAGATCGTTTCTGGAGCTGATATCTGTAAGCATGGGACCTCGTTTGAAGTGAATGTTCAGATCTTTGTCCTGT
>JAWOFA010000064.1:0-4852 GCA_046482505.1 Desulfuromonadaceae bacterium
CGCCTGCGATCATCTGGTTCTCGATTGGTATGCGGTGGAAGATGTCGATTTTTCCGCTCTGCAGCTTATGTGTGCCACAAATCTATATGCATACGAGCAGAACAAAACCTTTGAGCTTAAAAATCGGTTCATTCCCCCGGTTCTGGAGGCTGCAGACCAACTGGGGTTTATGCGGGAAACGGGTTGTCCAAAAGAGAACCGCAATCATTGCCTGTGGTTAAAACCTTAAGCAACATGATTTTTATAGCTTTGACTGCTGCAAGATTTCGGAAGAGAGGTTAAATGTCTGATTTACCAGAACAGGCTTTCAGGGAGGAGGCTCAAGAACTCCTTACAGAGCTGGAAACGGCCCTGCTCGAATTGGAAGACCGCCCTGATGATATGGATGTGGTGGGACAGATATTTCGCGCTATGCACACCATCAAGGGCTCCGGCGCGATGTTCGGCTTCAGCGATATCTCCAATTTCACCCACGAGGTGGAAACGGTATACGACCTGGTACGCAACGGGCGTATTGATGTAAGTAAACCCCTGGTAGAGATATCCCTCCAGGCGCGAGACCATATTCAGGAATTACTTGAAGCCTGCTGCTCCGGCGCCGAAATTGAGCATAAAAAAAGCGCGCAGCTGGTTGAAGAGCTGCAGAAATTCATGCCTGACGCCAAAACCGGAGCGGTTGAAGCGCAGGAGGATAAACCCGAAGCGGAAAACACTGAACAGCGCACCTATCGAATCAGCTTCAAACCCCACTCCCATATCCTCCAGAACGGCACCAAAATCTCTTCACTTCTCAATGAACTTGCAGACCTTGGCACCTGTCGCAACATCGCCCAATTGGGGCAGATCCCCTCCCTCGACAAAATTGATCCGGAACAGTGCTATGCCAGCTGGAATATCCTTCTGACCTGCACCTGTAGTGAAGACGCTATCCGTGATGTGTTCATGTTTGTCGAAGATGACTGCGATCTAGCTGTCCAGCTGATTGAGATCGGTGAGGGTGGAGAAGAGGAGCGCCAGCGTCTCGGGGATATTCTGATCGGACGCGGTGAGGTGACCCAGGAGGATATCGACAGGATTCTGGCCAAAAGCAAACGCATCGGCGAAATGCTTGTCGATGCCGGGCTCGTAGACCAGGATCAGATCGAAGCCGCCCTGCAGGAACAGAAGGTTATCCGTGCCGCGCAGGAGCAGCGCCAGCGCAAGCAGCCGGAAAAGGCTCCTGCAACGAGTAGCCTGCGGGTGCCGGCCGAACGCCTCGACGAACTGGTGAATCTCGTAGGTGAGCTGGTCACAGTCCAGTCACGCCTCAGTCAGGTTGCGGCCCAACGCCACGATGCCGACCTCGACTCTATTGCCGAAGAGGTGGAACGCCTCACCGAAGAGTTGCGTGACAGTACTCTCAATATCCGCATGCTCCCCATCGGCAGCACCTTCAGCAAGTTCAAGCGCCTCGTGCGCGATATCGCCTCCAACCTTAACAAAGAGGTGGAGTTTGAAACCGCCGGTGCCGAAACCGAGCTCGACAAGACCGTCATCGAACAACTCAATGATCCCCTGATACATATCATCCGCAACAGTATGGATCACGGCATAGAGATGCCCGCAGAGCGTGAAGCACAGGGCAAGCCACGCCATGGCACGGTGTTCCTCAGTGCCGAACACGCAGGCGACAGCGTAATTATTGAGATCCGCGATGACGGCAAAGGACTCGATGCGGAAAAACTGCGTCTGAAAGCGATAGACAAGGGGGTAATCAGCGAAGATGACACTTTGAGTGAACAGGAGTGCTACCAGCTCATCTTTGCCGCCGGTTTTTCCACCGCCGAGCAGGTTTCCGGTCTTTCGGGGCGCGGCGTGGGGATGGATGTGGTAAAGCGCGCCATTGAAGCCCTGCGCGGGAGCATCGAGCTCACCAGCACCCCGGGACAGGGCACCACGGTGCGGATGCAGATCCCTCTCACCCTCGCAATTATCGAAAGCCTCCTCGTCACCATAGACGGCGGTAGCTTCATCCTCCCCCTTACTGCGGTCGAGGAGTGCATCGAGCTTACCAAAGAGGATATCGAGGCCGCCCACGGGCGCCATCTCGCCAAGGTACGCGGCAGCCTCATCCCCTATATCCCCCTGCGCAAAACCTTCGGCATCACCACCGAAGCGCCGCCGATTCAGCAGATCGTCATCACCCAGACCAGCGGCAAACGCCTCGGGTTTGTGGTGGATAACGTCATCGGCGAGCATCAGACTGTGATCAAACCCCTGGGGCCGCTGTACAAAGACCTACGCACCATCTCCGGTGGCACCATCCTCGGCGATGGCAGCATCGCCCTGATTCTCGATCTGTTGCAGCTCATGCATCAGGCAGATACACAGGAAAAAAAACTGGAGTCAGATTATGAGTGATAGCGAAACCAGCACAACCACCACTAACCAGTACCTCACCTTCACACTCAACAACGAAGTGTTCGGCATCGCCACCGATCGGGTTCTCGAAGTGCTCGACTACACCGACATCACCCCGGTGCCGCAGACCCCGGAGTTCATGTGCGGGGTCATCAATCTTCGCGGGAGCATCGTCCCCGTGGTGGATATGCATCGCAAGTTCGGCCTCCCTCTCATGGAGCGCACCGTCAACACCTGTATCATTATCGTCAGCGCTACCGTAGACGGAGAGCACACCAGCATCGGCGCCGTAGCCGACTCAGTGCGCGAGGTCCTCGATCTTGATCCTGCCACTATCGAAGACACTCCCCGTATGGGGACGCGCCTGAATACCGACTTTATCCACGGCGTGGGCAAGCATAACGAAGAGTTTATTCTGTTACTCAACATCGACACCATCTTTTCTGCCGACGCGTTTACCTCAACAGCTGCAGGTGAAGCTCCAGTAGAAGAATAAAGAGGATAATATGAGAAGAAAGGAATGGAGGCAATGACAACCGAAGATCGCAGTGGCGGCAACCAGTATCTGACATTCAATCTTGATGAAGAAATGTTCGCTCTACCCGTGGGGCAGGTGCGCGAGATTCTCGAATTCACCCACATGACCCGTATCCCCCAGACCCCGGATTACATGCGCGGGGTGATCAATCTGCGCGACAAGGTGGTCCCGGTGATCGATATGCGCACCAAGTTCGGTCTCCCCACCGTACCCGAGACCGTGGACACCTGCATCATCATTGTGCATGTGCAGATCGAAGGGGAAGCCACCATGGTGGGCGCCCTAGTGGATTCGGTGCAGGAGGTGCTCGAACTCAGCCCGGACCAGATTGAAGCACCCCCGCGCATGGGTGCACGCCTCAATACCGAGTTCCTCCACGGAATGGCCAAGGTCGAAGAACACTTTGCCATGATACTCGATATTGACAAGGTATTTTCCAGCGATGAACTGGCTCTACTGCATCAGAACGCAAGTTGAAAACAACTTTGACTAACATAATTAAACCTACGTAGGTTGCTAGTTTAGATTTTCAAATCATCATTATACAGATGGGACTAAAAAGGAGGCAGTATGGCCTGGAAAGATTTTCGTCTAAGTGCAAAGTTTTTTATCGGCTTCGGTCTGGTTTTGTTGTTGCTGGTCGGAGTGGGGATGTGGAGTATCTACGGCATCACCAATATCGTTGGCAATGCTGAAGAGGTTATTGACGGCAATAAACTCAGGGCCGAAATGGTACAGCGCGAGGTTGATCATCTCAACTGGGCCAATAAGGTCAATGAGCTGCTCAACAACAACGATGTGACCGAACTAACGGTGGAGACTGATCCGCAAAAGTGTGCTTTCGGTAAGTGGTACTACGGTGAAGGACGCCGCGAGGCCGAGGCACTGGTGCCGGCGATCAAGCCACTATTGAAAGATATCGAGGCGTACCACACAACGCTACACGAATCGGCTGAAAAGGTCGGTGAGGTATTTCATCAGGCCGATGTACATCTACCCGAGTTTTTAGCCGAAAAAGAGGTGGATCACCTCATGTGGCTCAGCGAAGTACTTACCTACTTCGCTACCGATCAGCAGCAGCTTGATGTGGAAACCAACGAGCATATGTGCAGCCTGGGGAAATTTATCTACGGAGATGCAGGTGCCGCCGCTGCACGCGCTGACGCTGAATTAGGGCGCCTGCTCGAAACAATAAAAGAGCCCCACGCACGTTTACATCAGTCCGCCAAGGATATTATCCGACTGCCCAAAAACGAGGCTCAGGCGGTCTTTGAAGAGCAGACCATCTCTGCCCTGCGCCAGACCCAGGCAGTGCTCGGAGAGATGAAAGAGCGCGCCACTACCCTGGTGACACGGATGGAAAATGCGAAAGATATCTACGCAAGCGAAACCGTTCCTAACCTGCAGGAAGTGCAGAGCCTGCTGGGGGAGATCAACCAGACCACCGAAAGCAACATCATGACCGACGCGGAAATGCTGCATGCGGCATCCAATACCCGCACCGGCGTGATTGTCTTTGTATTAGTGGCACTGCCATTGGGTATTCTCCTCGCCTTTATCATTGCACGCGGTATCATCGGGCCCATGCTCAAAGGAGTCAACTTTGCTACTGCCATCTCCGAAGGTGACCTGACGGCCAATCTGGATGTGGAACAGAAGGATGAGGTCGGGCAACTCGCTGCCGCTCTCAAAGATATGGTAGCCCAGCTCCAGCGCATCGTCGCCGACGTCCGCAGCGCCTCCGACAACGTCGCCGCCGGCAGCCAGGAACTCTCCGCCAGCAGCGAAGAGATGAGCCAGGGCGCCACCGAACAGGCCGCCGCCGCCGAAGAAGCCTCCAGCTCCATGGAGCAGATGGCTGCGAATATCAAGCAGAACGCCGACAACGCCATGCAGACCGAAAAGATCGCGGTC
>JAWOFA010000123.1:0-21946 GCA_046482505.1 Desulfuromonadaceae bacterium
GGGATAAAGCGCATTAAAGCCAAGATCGATACCGGCGCCAGGACTTCGGCGCTGCATGCCTTTTTTATTGAGTCTTTTACCTCCCCTGCGGGGGATAAAATGGTGCGCTTTGGTATTCATCCACGCCAGCGAGACACCGATACTGAAGTTGTATGTGTTCTGCCTGTAAAGGATGAGCGCCCGGTTACCGACTCAGGCGGACACCGAGAAATACGCTACGTTGTAGAAACCGACATATGCCTGGGAGAGAGAACCTGGCGTGTGGAGATGACCCTGACCAACAGGGATAACATGAAATTCCGTATGCTGCTCGGGCGTACGGCTATCCGTGGCATGGCGGTGATTCCACAGCGCTCGTATCTGCAGGGCAAAAATCGCGCCCAGGCGCAGAATTATTATCTGCGTTGAGGGGCTTCCACCCCAAAATATTGTATATTTTAATCGTCAGTTAATTGTGGGTGTAAAAGCTCCAAATCAGGAAGGGGTATTCCCATGAAAATAGGAGTTTTATCACGCAATCCTGGCCTGTACTCAACACGGCGTCTAGTGGAGGCCGGTGAAGAGCTCGGGCACGAAATGCATGTAATTGATCCATTGCGCTGTTACATGACTATTGCAACCCAGCGCCCTACTATTCATTATCGCGGGCGCGAACTCGAAGGCTTTGACGCCATTATCCCGCGCATAGGGGCATCCATAACCTTCTATGGCACTGCGGTTGTACGTCAGTTTGAGATGATGGGTGTATACAGCATCAACGAATCGGTTGCTATCAGTCGCTCACGCGATAAACTCCGTAGTTTGCAATTGCTCGCACGCAAGGGTATAGGTCTGCCTGTAACCGGGTTTGCCCACTCTACCCAATACACCCAGGATCTCATCAAGCTTGTTGGGGGGGCGCCTCTTGTTGTGAAACTTCTTGAGGGAACCCAGGGGATAGGGGTAGTGCTCGCAGAAACCGGACAGGCGGCGGAAAGCGTTATCGAGGCATTCCGCGGCTTGAAAGAGCAGATTCTGGTGCAGGAGTTTATCCGCGAGGCGAAAGGTGCGGATCTGCGATGTTTTGTCCTCGGAGATAAGGTTGTAGCATCAATGAAACGCCAGGGTAAAGAGGGGGAGTTCCGCTCCAATCTGCATCGCGGTGGCAGTGCTTCGCTGGTGAAATTAACCCCGGAAGAGCGCTCTACCGCAGCGCGCGCCGCCAAGATTATGGGGCTCAATGTGGCCGGCGTTGATCTGCTGCGTTCCAACCACGGTCCTGTAGTGATGGAGGTCAATTCATCGCCCGGGCTGGAGGGGATTGAAAACGCGACCCAGAAGGATCTGGCGAGTTCCATTATCAATTATGTGAACCGTCAGGCTCGCCCCGGCAGAACCGGAACTCGGGGGAAGGGGTAATGAAAAAAAATACCCCCTTTGAATTTGGCGGTATAACTGTAGAGCCAGGAGCCAGAGCGAGCGTGGATCTGGATATAGCGCGCCTTTACACCCATAATCACATGACCCTGCCGGTGCAGATTGTTAATGGACGCCGCGCGGGGCCGGTGATGTTTGTGAGCGCTGCCGTACATGGCGACGAGATCAACGGCGTCGAAATTATCCGCCGTCTACTGGCGCATAGGAATCTCCAGGAACTTCGCGGTACCCTCCTTGCGATTCCTCTGGTGAATCCGTACGGGTTTATTCATCGTTCACGCTATCTCCCGGATAGACGTGATCTCAATCGGGCGTTTCCCGGCTCTCCTAAGGGATCTCTGGCGGGGCGTCTGGCGTATCACTTTATGCAGGATATTGCGAGCAGGTGCGACTTTGGGGTCGATCTGCATACCGGATCCAATTACCGCACCAATCTTGCCCAGGTACGGGCGAATCTTGAAAATGAGCGTACGCGTGAGTTGGCCATGGCCTTCGGTGCTCCTCTCATTATCGATTCCCCCCTGCGCGAAGGCTCACTGCGTGAAGCAGTCTCTTCGCAGGGGAAACCGGTGTTGGTCTTTGAAGGTGGCGAAGCGTTGTACTTTAATGAGTCCGCCATCCGTACCGGCTTGCGCGGGCTGCGGCGCCTCATGCGCCATACCGGCATGTTGCCTCCGCGACGTCAGAGTGCGCGCTTTGAGCCTATCGTGGCGCACAAAAGCAGCTGGGTGCGCGCTCCCATGAGTGGAATCTTTTCCAGCACTGTGGGGCTTGGCGCGATTGTGGAGAAAGATGACATTATGGGTACCCTGAGCGCCCCTCTGGAGGAGGAATCCGCTCAGGTGCTTGCCCCCTTCAGTGGGGTTGTAATCGGGCGCCTCAATCTTCCATTGGCTTATGAAGGTGATGCGTTGCTGCACCTGGCGCGTATCTCCGCAGAGGGAGAGGCGGAAGAGACTATAGATGAATATACGTCATATTTGCGCGATGATGAAGTGGAGATAGATGTGCTGGGACGTTAAAGAAATTATTGATCCTGCAAAAAATACAGCGAGGTAAGAAATGGACACAATAATCAAGCGCGGGATGTTACTGGCGCTAATACTAACTGTTTGCGCTATGTTTATGTTGCCCCCGGCCAGCATTAATGCTGAAGAGCAGGGAGCCACGGAAACAACAGCCAAATCTGCCTCAGAAGCGAACCCTGTATTCCCGGGGGCTGCTGACGTGGTTCCTCAGGCCATCAAGGCGCGCCAGGAGATGGGCGCAGCTAAGGAAACCCTGAATAGCGTTGGCGACTTTGGTGCGTGGCAGAGTATTCTGAATGACAGAAAGAATAAACAGAAGGAACTCAGCGCCAGGATGCAGGAGATAGGCGACCTGCAGAACCAGAGTTTTGAACGCCTGCTGCGCATCGCCAACTTATTGCAAACGCATAAAAAGAATCTCCAGGCTGATATGGAGCGGATCTCTGACCAGACCTCTGAACTGGAAAATATGCGCAAACGCTGGCGTGAACGCTATGACTACTGGGAAAACTGGCGCGATGAGTTGAAGAAGCAGGAGTCTGAATTTCCCGGAGAGGAGTTTAGGCAGGTTCTTGAAGAAAATAAGCTCTTGCGGGAGAAAATAGTTTCTCTCAATAACGATTATATTGGGCTGCAAAAGCAGTTCAATGATCTGCTTGAAGCCAATAATATCTACGAAACACAGGTGGAAACCGAGCTGCAGAACCTGCGTTCCACTACATTTAACAAAACCGCGCCATCATTCTTCAGCCCTGCTTTTTACCAGCAGTTTAATCCGGAACTGGCAGACAGGGTAATTTCTGAAATATCCCATATTGACTGGCTTGTATCTCAAGAGATCGCTACCGGATGGTGGGTGGTTATGCTGCAGCTCCTGCTGGTGCTGTTTGCGGTGTACACTATCAAGCACTACGCCAAGACCCACCATGAAGATAAGCAGTGGGGCTTTCTCATGGCGCATCCGTGGGCAAGCGGCATCTTCATTGCCATTGTCACTCTCGGTTCCCTGTACCGTACTCCGAGTCTGATGCTGCGTTTTTATCTCGCACTGTTGGTGGTTTTAAGTGCATGTGTGCTTGTCACAGGTATCATTAAGAAAAAGCGCCATCGCAACATGGTGTGGCTGATCGGCGGGGCATATCTGGTGTTTCAATTCATGCAGGTTGTTAATCTCCCTTTGCCCCTGATGCGCATTTTCATTGCCGTGCTCTCACTGGCACTTCTTTTCCTCCTGATCCCCTACTGCGTCATGGGGCGCAAGGATAAAGAACACTGGAGCATAATTGCCGCCATGCGCGTCGGGATTGGGGTCACTCTTGCTTCATTTCTTGCCCAAGTAGGTGGGTATAGCAATCTGGCGGTGCGTCTGGCAGATGCGAGTTTTAAGACCGTATTTCTCGCGCTGGTGGTTACGATGGTGATCAAACTCGCCCGGGGTGGTGTTGATTTTGCGGTAAGCCACCGTAGGGTGCAAAGCATGTATTTTTTCCGCACTTTCGGGATGGCGTTCAAAAACCAGGTGAACGCGATTGTGAAAATAGTGCTGATTGTTAACGCCCTCCTCGCGCTGGGTAAAATCTGGAGCGGCAGTAGCAGTATTGGTGCAATCTGGGACAGGGTTGCCTACATCGGGGTAGAGTTCAGTGGCCTGCAACTGGACATTGCAACTCTGGTTAATATCGGCGTCATTATGTACTGCGCTGTTGTGCTGTCGTGGCTTATGCGCTCCATGTTTGATGCCGGGAAAATCGGTCCCCGCTATATCGACTCCGGCGTGCGCGATTCGATCAAAACCCTCATCCACTATTTCATCATTTTCTGCGGGGTGGTTTTTGCCTTCAGTGCTGCGGGTATAGGGCTGCAGAACTTTGCCTTCATCGCAGGTGCATTAAGTATTGGTATCGGCTTTGGTCTGCAGAATATCGTCAACAATTTTGTCAGCGGCATCATTCTACTGTTTGAACGACCCATCCGCAAAGGTGATACCATTATCCTGGATGGAGAGTGGGCCATAGTGCGCAATATCGGTCTGCGTTCTACCGTGGTGGAGACCTTTAACAAGGCAGAGCTTATTGTGCCCAACAGCGACCTTATTTCACAGAAAGTCACCAACATGACCCACTCCAACTCCCAGTACCGGGTGGTGATGGATGTAGGGACAGCGTATGGCTCAGATATGGAGCAGGTGCTCAAAATTCTGGAAGAGGAGGCAGCCAAACATCCGCATGCGGCGAATAGTCCGCCTCCGTCGGCTTTGTTTGTAGGTTTTGGCAACAGTTCTCTCGATTTCAAGCTGCGTATCTGGCTCAACAATCTCGACTACTGCCTATCGATATTCAGCGAGGTAGGGATTGCGGTGTATAAGCGCTTTGCGGAAGAAGGGGTGGAGATCCCATTCCCACAGCAGGATCTGCATGTGCGTTCCATGGATGAAAAGGTGATTGAATCCTGGCGCGGTAAGGTAGAAATGCATGACAGCGATACCGGTGAGACCCACGTCATCAGTGAGTAAAGCATTCTTTGAGAGTAACCATTCAGCACCCTTTGCCGGCCGGGGCTTGTGGCCCCCATGGAAAGGGCGTCTGTCGCCATGGACGGCGACAGTCGAACGGCCATGGACGGCGCAAAGTGTCCCTTGGAATGGGGGTCACAAGCCCTTGCTGAAAAATTACCTTTAATAAAAAAAGCCCCTCCGGCACTCAAATCTGCGCGCTGGAGGGGCTTTTGCGTGCCTGGGAATCAGGCTCCTAGATTCGCTTTATCTCTAGTTGCGGCAGCGTCTGCACGCTGTTGCGAAGTTTTTCTTCATTGGAGATTATAGAGATGGCCTCGGGGCTCTGAGTATTGCTCAGATACGTATGCGCCACCCTGATCAGATCCTCACGCGTGACCTTGAGGAGGTTTTCGCGGAACTGTTGGCGCATGGGGTATGTCAGGCCCTGTAGTTGTCGCGCAAATTCTGTGGCAGCGCGCCCTGCAGGAGCCTTGGGGCGATCATGACTGCTGAATACGGATAATACCGCTTCCTTGATCTCCTGCGCGCCAAAATTTCCACTCTCGACCCACTGCAGTGCCTGTGTATACACATCCAGGGTGCGCTCCAAATGGGGGTCGCGATAGGATAGCATGCAGAAAATACCCCCGTCGCTGCTGTTGGATGCCATTCCACCATATGCTCCCCCTTTTTCTCGGATCTCCCTGTGGAGAAAGTTCGCGCGCAACAGCGTAGCGAGGACATTAAGAGCCGCAGCATCCTCATGGGAGTAGGGGATGGTGCGGAAGCACCTTGTTACATAGGATACCGGAATCGATGTAGCCCATCCGAGTTTTGCGGGCTGCGGGGTTAAACCTTCCAATGGGGGGTTGCTCCGTACCTCTCCTGCTGGGAGCGCATGTATAAGAGATTTAAGCGCGCCTGATGTATGATCCAATTGATCCTCTTCAGCGGTAAGCGCAGCGCGCATGTTGCTGCGTTTAAACAATTGCTGCTGCAGGCGTGTCAGCATTTCAGCCGTGTGGGTGAGCTCCCCCCGGGGGATTTCAGCCAGGTTTTTGATGTGCTGAAGTTGCGCCAGCCCCCCCCACAGCTCTCGGCGCTGCGCCGCAGGGGTCAGGTAAGCTGCACCCGCCTGAGCGGCAAAGCTGTGCCCCGAAGCGGGGATGGAATTTTCCATTGAGCTCTTGATCTGTCCGATCACGGTAGCCAGACGTTCGGTGTCGCTGAAGTCGGCGCTGGTGCACAACTCCGCCATTATTTTGCACAGCGGTAGGGCGTTGCGGTCCAGCGCTTTGCCCTTGAGTTGTACCCAGACGTTGGCTCGATCTAGGGTGTGGATATCGTTCATCACGCTAGCGGAGCACGATATCCCACCGGTATTGGCTTCCATGCGTTGCGCCATTTCTACGTAGTTGTACCTGTCCGTGCCCACCTGGGTTAGCATGGTACAGAACAGAGGCATATAGGGGATCAGCTCATCGTCGATGTGCGCACACGGGAAGTAGGTATTCACGTAGCTCAAGCCATTGGTGGGTTGAGCAAAGCGCTTTATCTCCAAATCTTTTACAGTGTTGCTTTCAGCTTCAACCCGCGGCTCTACCGGATCAATGTCCTCCATTTCCAGATCGGGCAGACAAGAGAGGTCTTCAATCTGTTCCTGGTTCTGTTGTAGTTGTTGCGCCTGCTCAACCAGGGCCTGTTTCTGTGCTGGAGTAAGTGTGGCCTTTATTTCCTCCAGGCGTTCCCGCTCGTGCTTCTGTTCACGTGCACCCTGATCCTGATCCGGTCGCAGACACAGGGTGATCCGATGCTGGTTGTTGAGAAGCCACGTTTGAATCAGCCCTTCGAAAAATCCACCTTTGGCAACATCGGCGCGCAGGCGCTCGAAATGGGTGTCGAACTTCAGAGCCGACGTGGGATCGTCGCAGTGTAGCCAAGGGCCTAGAATGCGCAGCAGTAACGTAATGGAATAGGGGAATGAGCCTCCGGTTACTTCACGGTTCGCGAGTTCCATACGGTGGATGGCCGCATCGATCCGCTCCTGACTGAAACCGGTAGCTGCAATGGATTGGAGGTTTTCGAGGATGCATTTTTCAATCTCTTCTGCCTGCTCCGGTTCGGTGCCCTGGAGTCCGACGGCAAAACAGGTGGTGCGATAATCATCGTGGTAGCCGCATCCGGGGGTGAGGTTTTTCCCCAGCCCGGAATCGAGCAATGCCTTGTAAAGTGGCGCTCCGGGATTGCCTAACAGCAGTTGTGACAGGAGTGTCATGCTCAGGCGGGTATAGCTGTCGGAGATGTCGTTGGTAAGCCACGCCATGTTGAGCATGGTTTTGCCGCTGGGATCCTCGCCCGGATCGAGAGGGAAGGTTTCCTCCGAAAACACGGGCTGAGCGCGATGGGGTTCTGGAGGAACTTCACTCTCTACCTCGATGGCATCAAAGTGCTGCAGAACCTGCGAATCGATGCGCTCCAGATGCTCTTCTACGGGGAAGTTACCATAAGTGAAAAAACACGCATTTCTCGGATGGTAGTAGCGTGCATGAAACGCCTTAAGATCTTCCCAGGTGAGGTCCGGAATGTCTTGAGGCTCACCACCTGAATTGTGATGATAGCAGGTAGTCGGGTAGAGGTGTCTGGTAGTGCGCCGTTCCAGCAGGCTGGAGGGGTCTGCCATGGCGCCTTTCATTTCGTTGTATACTACCCCTTTGAATTCGAGAGAGCTGTCCGGGTTGTCCATCTCGCTGAATTCAAGACGATGACCTTCCTGGGCAAAATCCTGCTCGCGCAGCAGAGGGAAAAAAGCCGCATCGAGGTAGATCCCAAAAAGATTGGAGAAGTCCTTGCGATTCTGGCTTGAAAAGGGGTAGCAGGTCCAGTCGCTTGAGGTTAAGGCATTCATAAAGCTGTTAAGACTGCGCTTCAGCATGCTGAAAAACGGGTCACGCACCGGGTAGTTCCTCGAGCCGCACAGCACGGTGTGCTCCAGAATGTGTGCAATACCGCTCGAATCTTCCGGCGGGGTTTTGAACGCCACAGCAAACATGTTGTTGCTGTCGTCACATGCCAGATGGACAAAGCGAGCGCCGGTACGGACGTGTTCAAATCGATACATTCTGGCGTTGATCTCGTCGAGCATGCAGGATTGAATCAGGGTGAATCCTGTCGGGATGTTAATACTGTCAGGCATATGCTTGAAATCCTGTAGTTATTTGGGTTTGATAAAATATAGAAAGAGCTTCAAAATACACGAATAAGTTCCCTTTTTCCACCATCGAGATCCTCTTCTCTGTTATCTTCACTCAAATCGCGTTATACTGCCCATATATTGGACGAAGATTCACTCTACCAGACGTGAAACGGGTGAAATATGTTTAAGAAAGATTCGGTTGTTGCAGCCGTTTTTGCTTTAGGGAGGACAAAATGCATACAGAAAATCAGACATTAACGCAAACAGGACTGGTAACCAGCCTAGTGCCCAGAGCGCTGTTTGGTATGCTTATGCTTACGTTTTTCTGGGGGCTGACTCTGCCTGGGATTGTTCTGGCCTTCGGAGAATCGGGCTGTGGTGCTGGAGAATGCCGTGACTGCCACTCTCTCAATGCTGAGGAAGCCATGAAACTCCTTCCCCCCGGAGCAGATAAGGTAAATGACGTTGATTTTTCAGAAGTAGGAGGATTGTGGCGCGTTGAAGGGGAAGCCCAGGGAAAAAAATTCAATGTGTATATAGATTTTTCCAAACAGTACCTGATCGCCGGAAACATCATACGCATCAAGGATGGGACAGATGTGAGCCATAAGGTGGATGTAAGCGAAATCCCGAGCGCTGGGGGGATATCTCTGGGGAATCCTGAGGCTTCAGTACGTTTGCATGTGTTCAGTGATGTGCGCTGTTCCCATTGTGAGACCCTGCATCAGAACCTTGAAACCCTGACCGAACAGAATTCGCAGGTTCAGGTGGTGGTGCATCTACTCCCGCTGATGATGGATAAAGAACTGGCTGCGGCTCTGGGTTGTAGCAATTCAGCGGATATGCTTCATGCTGCATATGCTTCGCGCGGAGAGGGGAGTCAGCTGGATGGTCTCGAACCCTGCGCACATACGGATGTAGATGCGGTAATCGATTTTGCGCGCAAGTGGCAATTAAACTCAACTCCTGCCATGATTCTGCCCGATGGACAGGTAGTGCGCGGATCACGCTCTTTGGAGCGCCTGGAGCAGATGTTGCAACCTTTTCTGAACTGATATTGTGGGAGATTTGTTGCAGTCTGCAAGCAGTGCAGACTTGATTTTCTCCCTTTAATCTGCTAGATAACCATCTTTCAATTTTTAAAACCAGTCTATAAATCAGCACGGAGAATGTAAAATCTATGGGATTGATGAGCGGCAAGCGTGGAATAGTTTTCGGCGTAGCAAATGAGATGAGTATCGCCTGGGGGATTGCCCAGCAACTGAAAGAGCAGGACGCCGAGCTGGCGTTTACCTATTTGAATGAATCACTTGAAAAACGGGTGCGCCCATTGGCAGAGAAACTGGACTCCAATATTATCCTGCCCTGTGATGTAAGCAGCGAAGAAGATATCGAATCGGTTTTTGAAGAACTGCGTAAGGAGTGGGGCAGCATAGATTTTGTCGTACATGCTGTTGCGTATGCTGATCGTGAAGACTTGAAGCGCCCTTACAGCCAGACCAGTCGCGATGGATTCAAGCTGGCCATGGATATCAGCGCTTATTCTCTGGTGGCGGTTACCCGCTGCGCCATTCCCATCATGAATGAAGGGGGAAGTATCCTCACTCTGAGCTATCTCGGTGCTCAGCGTGCGGTCCCCAACTACAATGTTATGGGGGTAGCAAAGGCGGCTCTTGAAGCCTCGGTGCGCTATCTTGCCGCAGAGTTGGGTGAACAGCAGATTCGAGTCAACGCCATTTCTGCTGGTCCCATCCGCACCCTGGCAGCTTCCGGAATTGCCAATTTCCGATCCAAAATCAAGCTGATGGATGATTTCGCTCCCCTGCGGCGTACTGTAACCCAGGAAGAGGTGGGGAAAAGTGCAACCTATTTCCTCTCCGATCTGGCCAGTGGGGTTACAGGTGAGGTACACTACGTCGATGCGGGTTTCAGCACTGTGGTAAGCGCTTAAATATATTGCAGCGTGTTATTCTTATATGAATTGAGTGAAAGGGGGCCTATGTGCCCCCTTTTGCGTTTTAAGGGTTTGGGTAAATATGCTTCATGGGAACACAAGTGGACTGAAAGCGGCGCAGCAAAAAGCTCTCGAACGTATCCAACGGCGTCAGATACCTCCGCATGAGGTGATCTCTATGGAGCTCGCCAATTTTATGTGCGCTCTTGCGCGGGAACTGCGGCGTCAGATTGCGATCCTGGTGGATCGCGGTGGAGCCATCCAGCATGTGATCCTGGGAGATGATCGCGAGATTGTTATTCCGGATATCAGTAACTACGCTCTGGGGCGTAGCGGGCTGCGGGGATTGCGCTGTATCCACACCCATCTGAAGAACGAGCCTCTGTCGCAGGACGATATTACTGATCTCTCCCTGCTGCGCCTTGATCTTATGGGCGCGATCGGAGTGGATGAAGATGGCGCGCCCCAGGGGTTTTATTATGCACATCTGCTTCCGCCCAATCCGCAACAGCGTCAGGTTGAACAACATGAACTCAAGCATTTTCACACCCTCGATCTGGATATCAAAGCGTTTCTGAGTGCCCTCGAGGCGGAGTTGGAACGCAGTGCCGGTGAGACCGTGGATCTTTCCGATCCTCGTGAGCGCGCTCTGCTGATTTCGGTGAGTAAAAAAACCAAGAATGCTATAGAGGACTCACTCAATGAGTTGCAGGAGCTTGCGCGCACAGCTGGAGTAGCTGTTCTTGGGAGAGTTGTGCAGCGCCCCAATCGCTTCAATCCCCGTTATCTCATGGGGGAGGGTAAGCTCAAGGAGGTGGTTATCAGTGCGCTGCAGCAGCGTGCTACCATGTTGATATTCGATCAGGATCTTACCCCCACTCAGGTGCGTTCAATCTCCGCCCTTACTGAGTTGAAGACTATCGATCGCTCTCAGTTGATTCTCGATATCTTCGCACGGAGGGCGCATACCCTTGATGGTAAGGTGCAGGTCGAACTGGCACAGCTTAAATACATCCTGCCGCGGCTGAGTGGAAAGGGCACCGCATTTTCCCGCCTGATGGGAGGAATCGGCGGACGTGGTCCTGGCGAAACTAAATTGGAAATTGACCGGCGCCGCATCCGTGAGCGCATCAGTCACCTGGAGAAGCGTCTCAAGAAAATGGCACGTAGCCGATTCCAGCGGCGCCAGCGCCGTAGTAGATCCAACGTGCCTATTGTCTCCATTGTCGGGTATACAAATGCTGGTAAATCAACACTGTTGAATGCCCTGACCCAGAGCGAGGTTTTTGCCGAAGATAAGCTCTTTGCCACTCTGGACACTTCGACCCGGCGTCTGCGTTTCCCGCAGGAGCGCGAGGTGATTATCACCGATACTGTTGGATTTATCCGCGATCTGCCTTCGAGCCTGGTAGGGGCGTTCAAGGCAACCCTTGAGGAGCTCGAAGATGCCGAGCTGCTTCTGCAGGTGGTGGATATTTCAGATCCGTGTTTTGAAGATCACATCAATGCAGTGGATCAAATCCTCGAAGACCTTGATCTTGCCCATACCCCGAGATTGCGCATTTTCAATAAGATTGATCGCATTGATCCATCAGAATCCGAGGAGTTGTGCCGCCGCTATGATGCCATCCCTGTGTGCGCTCAGGAGCGCACCACATTCAAACCTCTTATGGAAGGTCTTCAGAGGCGTTTCTGGCCCGATGAAGAGGTTTTTGATAACATTGACTGCGGGGAAGATTTTATATAATCTTACCCGGCGATCGGAAACTGTATTTGCGAGTACGTATATTGAGATATCTGTAACCCTGAATACAACCGCAGCGTTCTTCAAGGATGAACGCACCTGCTGCAGTTAACCCTCTATGGGATATATTATGTGTAACAGTTTGATGAGACTGACAAATATTTGTATTTTTTCTCTGGTGTGTATTGGTATGAGCGGGTGTACCACTACAGGGTTGGAGCGCAGTGCAGACATAAATGACACCCCGGTTTTGCCGGATTATACATTCGACACTGGAGATGCCGCGATAAATAGTTCTGAGCCAGCTTCAGAGGATGAAGCGCGTGAGGGTGGAAAAGAGCATCCAGTTGTGCAGTTATCGAAGATTTCAGAGCTTGCCCCTGAGGATGATGCCACCCACAACGGAGAAATGGAAACAGGGTCTAGCGCAGAGAAACAGGATGCCCCGAGGTATGATTTTCCTGTAGTCCGAAATGCACAGGTGGAGGAACTACTCGACTACTACACCACCGGTCGCGGGCGACGTTCATTTCATCTCTGGCTTGAGCGTTCCGGACGCTATCTGCCTCTGATGAAACGAGTCTTTGCCGACGAGGGGCTGCCGCAGGATCTGGCCATGCTCGCCCTGATCGAGTCCGGTTTCAACAGCAACGCCCACAGTTGGGCGAACGCCGTCGGGTATTGGCAGTTTACTGAATCCACCGGGCGCATGTACGGGTTGGAAAATACCTGGTGGCGCGACGAACGGCGCGATGTGGAGAAAGCTACCCGCGCCGCGGCGCAGTATCTGAGTGATCTGTACGCCCGTTTTGACGACTGGTACCTGGCTGCCGCGGCCTACAACGCCGGTCCGGGTAAAATGTTGAATGCGATTAGACGCCACAACTCGCGTGATTTCTGGCATCTGGCCCAGGGGAGTTATCTGCGTGCGGAAACCAAGCGCTATATCCCCAAGCTGCTCGCAGCAATCATCATTTCCAAGGAGCCGGAACGCTATGGCTTTGATCAAATCGAATACGCACCTCCTATCGAGTTTGACAAGGTGGTAGTGTCTCAACCTACCGATCTAGAGGTTGTCGTGGAAATAACCGGGGTGGATTATGCCACCCTGAAAAGGTTGAATCCGGAATTGAAGCGCTGGTGCACTCCGCCGGGCGTTGAGGGTTACACTCTGCGGGTTCCACCTGGAGCAGCGCAGGACTTTGCCGAGCGCTACGCTCAGATACCCACGGAGCAGAGGAATCGTTATCGGCGCCATGAGCTCAAGGCTGGAGAAAGCCTGGCACTCCTGGCGCAGCGTTACAATATCCGCGTCCAAGATATTGTAATTATGAATAAAATCAGCGATCCACGCAGATTACAGATCGGGCAGAATCTTATTTTGCCCCTGCATCACGAGTACACCTCTACTCCCCTGACAGAGCTTGAGGATGACTATCTGCGCACTTACAGACGCAGCTATACGGTGCGTAAGGGAGATAGTCTCTGGACCATTGCGCGCAAAAACAGTGTAACCGAAAAGCAACTGCGAGTGTGGAATCGTCTGGGTTGGAGCGACTTGATACAACCGGGGCAGAAACTGCTGGTTTCGGCTCCTCCCACGCGCTCAAACGAGAGTTATACCCCTGTACGTAAGGTTGTGCATAAGGTACGCAAGGGGGATACGCTGTGGGATATAGGACGACGGTATTCGGTGGAAATCGGAGATATCCGCCAGTGGAATAACCTGGCTGAAAACCACATGCTGCGTCCGGGTGACGAGCTGACCCTGAAATTGGCCTCAGGCAGTTCCTGAATTGATTTATATACTACAAAGGGGTGCGGGAAGCTTTTGACTTTTGGGGATCGCGTTGTTAAACTCACGCGCTTGTAATTTGTGCCTATCTGTTTTTGTCAAGATTTTCCGTGACTTAGAAACAATTACGCTGGTTTATCCGGCATTTCCGCTCTATCAGGAAAGGTGAGAATTTTCCATGCTTAACTTTTTGATCTCATTTGCGTTTGCCACTTTGGCGGCGGTGCCGTTGCGGGTTGTATATGGCTGGGACATGATCTACTGCAGCCTGGTCTCAGTAGTTCTGTTTATGCTCATATACTTTCTCATGTCACGCAATACCATGAAAAAGGTAACTGCCCTCGTAGAAACAGCGCAGAAAGATATGCAGAACAACCGCGGCGAAAAAGCGGTCGCAACTCTGAAGAGCGGCTACAAATACGCAAAATGGCAGTTTTATGTGAAGGGGCAGCTCAACGCCCAGATCGGCACGGTATTGTACATCCGTAAAGAGTTTGCCAAAGCTCTTCCATATCTTCAGAAGGCGTTTGCCAAACACTGGGTGGCAATGTGTATGTTAGCGGTAAGCTACATGAAGCGCAATAAGCCTGCAAAGATGACCAATGCATTTGAGAAGGCGGTAGCGGCGAATCGAAAAGAGCCCTTTATCTGGAATCTGTACGCCTACTGCCTGGATAAAATCGGTGAGAAGAAAAAGGCTATGGAAGTGTTGGAAAAAGGGATCAAGAAGACCAAGGGTGACGAGCGCCTGGTAGCTTCGTTAAAGGCGGTAGAGAACAACAAGCGCATTAAGATGGATGGGTACGGAGATTTCTGGTACCAGTTCCATCTGGAAAAAACTGGTGCTATGGTGAAAAAGCAGACCAAGGCGATCCAGGGACGGCGCAAGATGCCGCGTATGTAGATTCACTGGCAGGAGCACAGCGATGGCAGCAAAGAAACGTGGCAGAAAGCGTGGGTCAAAAGCACCGCAGGGCACGTTTAAATCAGACCCCTTCAAAACTATGAAGGGGTTTTGTGTTGGAGGGTCCGATGAAGCGGAGCCACCTTCTGATAAGGGGGGTTCACTCGAGGACAACACGACTGCTTCCCCACGTGAGTCTGGACCCGATGATATCGATTTTGCCGCAGCTATGGGTGGTATCGGGGTCGAGCCCCTGGAGGATAGAGAGCAGTATTCAGCGGAGGATGATCCGCCTGAGCACGGGGAAGATAGAGAAATATCCACGCCTGAGAGCAGCTTTCACACCGATGAGTTGAATGAAGAGGAGTTGTTCCTGCATCATTTGGGGCAGATGGATGCGGTATTTAACGACAGCTATCCCGACAGTGAACCATCACCGCAGGAACTCGCAAGCGCGCGCCGGATGCGTCAACTACGCAAAGGGCGGATCCGCCCGGAGGCGAGTCTCGATCTGCATGGATGTTATCGGGATGAGGCGCGCAAAAAAGTGCGCACATTTCTGGAAAGCCGCCAACGCCAGGGGATGAAGACCGTCCTCATCATCACCGGACGCGGACTGCGCTCCAAGGGTGGCGAATCGGTATTGCGCAGTGATATTGAAGCCTATCTACGCACCCGCGCCAAAGCATGGGTGGTAGAGTGGGGAAGAGCCCCGAAGCAATATGGCGGCGACGGGGCCCTGGTGGTGTTTTTACGTGCTTAGATATGCTTCCTGATCCTCTATCCCTGCGGATAGCTCTCCATGTTGGGGATGATTGCGCGTCCCAGCCAGTCAATACACTGCCCCAGGTGGCGCATGTTGTCCATCCCTTCATCATCTTCACGCACATCCCCTTTGCTCAACCCGATCCCTATATTCCAGTAGGTGGAACCGGGTATTATCATGCGCGACATCTGAAACATATGGTTGATACTGTCGTACACGTGGATAGCGCCACCGCGACGCACTGCGACTACTGCCGCCCCAATCTTGCCGGCAAAGGCGTTGTTGTTGGCTACAGCCACAAACCCGGCGCGTTCAAGCAAAGCCTTCAGATCTGCAGAGACTGCGGCAAAGTAAGTAGGTGAGCCGAGGATCATAGCATCGGCCTTGAGCATTTTGGCGTAGATGGTATTGAAGTTATCGCTGTCAATTGCACATCTGTTGTCTTTACTTGCAAAACACTGCTGACAAGCGGTACAACCCCGGATTTCGGTGCCTCCCACCTGAACCAGTTCCGTATCCCAGCCGCCTTTCTCCAGTTCCTTAAGGCACACCTTGAGTAACAGTTCGGTATTCCCTCCCTGACGCGGGCTGCCATTTACTCCGATTACATACATTGATATAACCTCCTGTACGTTATGGGTGTGTTGTGCTAAGCGTGGGGTATACTGATCTCAAACGGATTTCTACGCCGATTCCTGATGCAAGTGCACATCCCGCTGCGGAAATGGTATAGAGATCCCTTCACGGTCGAAACTCTTCTTGATGTTTTCAACCATATCGAAGTAAACCCCCCAATAATCACCGGTTTTAACCCAGGGACGGATGGAGAAGTTGACGCTGCTGTCAGCAAGTTCCTTAACCACAATCATGGGAGCCGGATCACTCAGGATCCGCGCCTCAGCATCGAGAACCTGCTGTATAACCATACGCGCCCGATCGAGGTCATCGGCGTAACCTACACCTACGATTAATTCAATGCGGCGGGTGTCTCTGGCTGAGTAGTTGGTGATATTATCCCCCATGATCTTGCTGTTGGGGACAATAATCTCCTTGTTGTCCGGTGTAGTGAGGTAGGTGGTGAAAATCTGCACCTCTTCAACCGTGCCGGAAACACCTCCACCTTCGATATAGTCACCGGCCTTGAAGGGACGGAAGATAATCATCAGAACCCCGGCAGCAAAATTAGAGAGTGAACCCTGCAGCGCGAGACCAACAGCCAAACCGGCGGCACCCAGGATAGCCACAAGACTCGTAGTTTGGATGCCGATCTGGTTCAGGGCCGCAATTACCACAAATACAATCAATACGGTGTAGATGATGCTGCATACGAACGACACCAGAGTCTGATCCACTTTGTTTTTGGTCATCACGCGCTTGAGAGCACTGCGCATGCCCTTTGCGATCCAGCGCCCGATCACAAAGATTACGATGGCCGAAATAATACGCAGACCGTAAAGCGCCACCCACTCCTGGATCTGGGGGATAAGTTTTTCAAAATCGATGCCGAAGTTCATGTTCCGTCTCCGTAAATAATTTATGAAATTGGTTGCTTTGCTCTATGTTCGGGGTGATGTTTTAATTCTGGCATGTGTAGCTATGTTATTATCATTAAGGTTATACAAAGCATCAGTGAAATACAACTGAAGGGTGCCCGGACCACGGGCCTGCTGCGCCGCAATTTCACCACAGATTCCCATTACTGTCATTGCATGCGTCGTGGCAGCAAGATGGTTGCTGTTGACGCCACAGAACGCGCCGATGAGTGCACTCGCAGTACAGCCGAGGCCGGTAACCTTCGGCATCATGGGGGAACCGTTGTGAACCCGGATATCGTTTTTACCATCAGTGATGAGGTCTATTGCCCCGCTGACACATACTACGCAGTTATATATGTGTGACAGCTTATACGCAGCATCTGCAGCTTCAGAGCCCGCTGCGCTACTATCCACCCCTCTGGTTTTACCCTGAATCCCGGCCAGCGCCATAATCTCCGAAGCATTAGCGCGAATAACTGCAGGGTTGGTGTGTTCAAGTAGATGCAGGCAGGTTTCGGTTCTGAAAGTGGTCGCGCCAGCCCCTACAGGATCAAACACCACTGGTATGTTGTTTAATGATGCCGCGCTCAAAGCCAGTTCCATGGATTCGACCCAAGTCCGACTTAAGGTGCCGATGTTGATCACCAGAGCCGCTGCCAGCGCAGTCATCTCTTCCACCTCCTCGCGCGCATGCGCCATCACCGGTGAAGCTCCAAGGGCAAGCAGCGCATTCGCGGTATTATTCATAACCACAAAGTTGGTGATATTGTGTACCAGAGGGGTGGTGTGGCGGATGTTGTATACGTCCCGGTCGATATACTGAATGTCTGATTGCATAGCGAAAAAACCTTAAATAAAAATTGCACATACCAGATCTGAGTGTATCAGCAGCTTTGAGAGAGAAACAGAATTTTTTGCAACACACTTATGAATTCTATCGGGAGAAAGCTTGGTGTATACTTGCACATAGCAAATATGTTAACAATCCGTCACGCAGAAGTTGCATCATTTGATTTGGCTGTACGCCGCTTTTTTATCAGCGTTTGAGGAGACAAGAATGCCCCAGGAAGAGATCTATGTTGTTGGCCATACCAACCCCGATAGCGATTCCATCTGCAGTGCCATCGCCTATGCGCGTTTGCGCGAACGCCAGGGGCTGAGCAATGTGCGCCCCGCGCGCGCCGGGAATATCAATCGCCAGACCCAGTTTATTCTCGATGAACTTGCGGTGCCGCAGCCGGAGCTGGTTCTGGATATGTCGCCGCGCATCGGGGATGTGATTTCACGTCAGGCCCCGGTTTCTATCGACTTCAGGGAGCCGCTCTCTCGCGCAATGGAACTGTTCCATCTGCACAATATCCGCATTCTGCCGGTGTTGGACGAAGAGAAAAAACCCCAGGGGATGTTGTATCTCAAGAAACTCGCGGAGCGTTTTCTGGTGCCGAGTCAGGTGAAGGATCTGCGCCGCATAAATGCGTCACCGCGTTCTATCTGTCAGTGCCTCAAAGCGCGTTTTGTGACGGAGTTTGATACTGATTCCCTTGAAAACCTGGATCTGTTTGTCGCCGCTATGGCCGAGGAGTCGTTTAAGGAGAAGATCCAGGGCCATAATATGCGCGAGATGGTGTTGATTGCCGGAGATCGCTACGAAGTTTTGCGCCACGTAGCGGAGCGCGGAGTAAGGGTACTCATAGTAGTGGGAGATCTCCCGATACCGGAAGATATATGCGAACTGGCTCGCCTGAATGAGGTGACCATTCTCTCCACCGCATTTGACACCTCCACCAGTGCGTGGCTTACACGTCTGGCGACCCCGGTGGGTCATCTGGCCCAGATGGACTATGTTACCCTGCACGAAGATGATCGCCTTGAGCAGCTCAAGGTTAGCCTCATGCACAGCTCGGTACCCGGCGTACTGGTACTCAATAATCAGGGAGAACTTCTCTCTGTGGCGACGAAGAGTAATCTTTTTACTCCGAGTCGGCGCAAACTGATCCTGGTGGATCACAATGAACTTTCTCAAGCTGTTGCTGGGGCGGATAAGGTAGAGATCATCGAGATTGTAGATCATCACCGCTTGGGTAGTCTGCAGTCCGACAAGCCGATTCAGTTTATCAATATGCCCCTGGGAAGCACCTGTACCCTGGTGGCGACCTTATATCAGCAGGCGGGTATCGACCCTGAACCTGCTACCGCCGGAATAATGCTCGCAGGTCTGCTCTCCGACACTATTGTCCTTAAGTCACCTACCACCACTGATGTTGATCGCCAGATAGCGTTCTGGCTCGGGCAGCATTCAGGGCTGGATCCCTATGAATTCGGGCAGCGGATTTTCTCCTCCAGCAGTGCTATAAGTGCGTATGACACTCTTACTGATGTAATCACCTCCGATTTCAAGGCGTTTCAGGCCGGATCATACGAATTCGGCATAGGGCAGGTGGAAGTGGTTAGCTTTCACGAATTCATGGATCGTCGTCAGGCTATTGCAGCGGAGCTGGAGCAGGTGCGCAAACAAAAAGGGCTGGCGATAACCGGACTGCTGGTGACTGATATTGTCGCTGGAGACAGTATGCTGCTGATTGCAGCGGATGAGGGGATGGCCTTTGCCATGGGCTACCCGCAGCGCGATACAAACCTGTACGAGCTTAAAGGGGTGTTGTCACGCAAGAAACAGTTGATTCCGCACCTTCTGCGGGTCCTTTCAGACTGAGACGGGCCGACGTCATGATATGTTGGCTTGACACCTGCGCCCTGCTTGATTAAAGTGCGGGCGCTACATAGTATTCAGGTGCTCTAAATACGAGCATAATATGGGAATCCTGTGCAAATCAGGAACGGGCCCGCCGCTGTAACCGGGGACGGAGAACACATCAAACCACTGCTGCCATTGCGCTGCGGGAAGGGGTGTTCAACGGACGATCCGGAAGTCAGAAGACCTGCCTGAATATGAAGTTTGTCTGCTTCGTGGCGAAGCAGCTGACGATTTCGTGGGAATCAGGGATGACCCCGAATCGATTTTTTTGTATCGGTTCGGGGTTTTTTTATGCCCCGGGCACAACAAACCTGGAGGCAGAATATGAGAAACATGACGGTAGCCGGGGTGATCCTCGGATTGTTGGCATTGTCGCAACCCTTGTGGGCTCAGACGGAGACAACAACGCAAAACCTTGCGGATGTGGTGGTAACCGCGACGCGCACAGAAGCGGGGCTTGATCAAGTAGGAGGAACTTCTCTGAGTGTGATAACTGCGGAGGAAATTGAGGCGCGTCAGTTTCATAGCTTGGCGCAGGCGCTCAGAACCGTCCCCGGCGTGCAGTTTTCCAGTACCGGCGGGATGGGCGCGAGCAGCCGCGTGTTTATCCGTGGAGCCGACACCAAAAATACCCTGTTGCTGGTTGATGGCATCGAAGCCAATGATCCCGCAGATCCAAACCGTGGAGCCGATCTGGCCAATATCAGTGTGGAGAACATCGAGCGCATCGAGGTGATCCGTGGCCCCATGAGTGTGCTTTACGGGAGCAACGCCACCGCCGGGGTGATTAATGTAATCACGCGCTCCGGTACCGGAGATGTGGGCGGATACGTCGGAGGAGAAGCGGGAGCCTACAGCACCACCAAGGGATACGCAGGGGTGAATGGCAGCGGCGCCATAGGTGGATTTTCCCTCGCGGTATCCCATCTGGAAACGGATGGTTATTCCCTCGCCAATGCAGATAACAACAACATCCCTCATGCAGGCAACACCTCTGAAGATGATGGGTGGCGCAATACCAGTGCCAGCGGTAAGTTTAATCTCGATATTACGGAAAACACTTCGTTGAATGTTGTGACCCGTTACACTGAAGCGGTCATGGATGAAGATGAATGGGGCCCCGGATATGCAGGAGACCGGTTTGCGACCGATCCAGTTACATGGGCAAATGTGGCTGCACCGAACGGGGTTAAAAAACGGCGCCAGGATAGCGAGCGTTTTTTTGGCAAAGTGGAGTTGCGCAACCAGTTATTCGATGATCGCTTTGAATCGGTATTGGACTATAAATACGCACGGCAGAAGCGCGACAGTTACGACAATGATGGCCTTCATGCTTATGATTACACAGGGATAACCGAAGAATGGAGTTGGCAGGGAAAGCTTAATATGACATCCCATCATGGGATAAGTGTTGGAGCAGATTACCTTAATGAAGAATCTGACTCGACCTTTGACCACAGGGAAGATGCCCGCACATTAAGTTACTGGGCGCAACACCAGTTCATGCGTGCCGGTTTTGATGTAGTCACTGGGGTGCGTTACGATGATCATGAGGAATTCGGAGGAAAAACCACCTGGCGTATCGCACCAGCGTATACCTTTGCCAGCACAGGAACAATCCTGCGCGGCGTATATGCAACAGGATTTCGTGCCCCCTCACTGTATGAGCTGTATTCGCAGTATGGCAATGTAACCCTTGATCCGGAAGAGAGTACCTCATGGGAGGTTGGAGTAGAGCAACCTCTGTTTGATGGTCAGTTGGAAGTGGGGGCTACACATTTCTGGATGGAGTTTGAAGATCGGATCGACTGGGACAGCACCAGGGTGATTCCGGGGCAGGCATGGCCGGGAGGATATGCTCAGATGGAGGGGGAAAGTAATACCAGCGGGGTTGAAGTGTTTCTCCGGTGGAGTCCCGTTTCCAGTGTGGATATGCGTCTGGATTATACTTATACTGATACCGAAGATATTGATGGCTCGCGTATGGTGCGGCGCCCCCTTCATCAGGTGCATACGGGCCTGAACTACACCCCATGGAGATCGGCAGGGATTAATGTAGATGCCTACTGGGTAGGTGAGCGCGAAGCGGTTGCTACTGCCACAGATCTTAACGGCGCAGGTGTTGATGTGCTGGACGAGTATTTCCTCGTCAATATAGCCGCACACTACGACCACACCGATGCCCTGCGCATCTACGCTCGCGTGGACAACCTGCTGGATGAGCACTACGAAGAGGCGTGGAGCTATGCTACCGCGGGTCAATCCTTTTACGCGGGCGCAAAATTCACCTTTTAGGATTTAAATGATGTACATAACTCGGTACCTGAGCACAATCGTTTTACTTGCCTGCGCCATTTGTGTCTGG
>JAWOFA010000007.1:0-6984 GCA_046482505.1 Desulfuromonadaceae bacterium
CTGATAAGTGGTTACATCCCAAGCATCATTCTGTCAGCATGGATTGGCCTTCGACGCGTAACGCTTCCATAAGGTTGGGGTCACGGACCACCATCCTGAGCAGCTTTTGTCCGCGCTTATCCCATCCCAGGCCCAGATATGTCTGCGCTACGCGCAATTGCCAGCGCGGATTATCCGGCTCCTGGCGGCAGGCGTTATTAAACGTATCCAGCACTTTGCGCAGATCTCGTTTCTGGCGCAGGAGAAATTCGGCGAGATACAGGTTCATACCTCCGGCACCACAGCCTTTTGCCGGGGTCGGTATTCTCATGTAGAGCGCTTCGGCTTCCTGAAATTGCCCTTTTGCCTCGTGAAGCATGGCAGCCATCAGCAGAATATTCGCGTCCGTATACCCGCCTTCAATCGCTTCAAGGGCATGTTTCAGGGTACTGTCAGCGTCATCCTGAGCGTAATATATCGTGGCAAGTTGGGCATGGCAGAATGGCGGACTCTGATTTTTCGCCATCATCTCCTGAATAAAATTGATAGCTTTCTGATATTCCTTCATACCAATCAGAATCGAGACCATGATCTCTGTGGCCAGCTCGAGGGTGGGATTCTGCTGCAGCGCAGAGTACAGGGCATCACAGGCTTTAGGCCCTTCGCCCAGGCGTGCTATCAGGCACCCTGCTTCGAAATCAAACAGATCATCCTGTTCTGCGGCCGGCAGGGCGCCTAAACGCTTTAATGCCTCCTCCTCTTCCCCCTGATGCCCGAGCACAAAGGCCTCCTTGAACCCCTGACTTTTGTTCTGATAGCGCGGCACAAGTTCAGCGGGGTAGCTGGTGAGAATTAGCTCCAGCTGTGCGTCGAAGTCAGGCAGATCCTGTTCCGGAATAGAAGCAGACTCAGCATTAACATTGGGAGCACCGCTGCTGCAGCTCGAGCAGGAACTGGAAGCGATAAACTCCGCTGAAGATGACCGCGCCGCCTCCAGTTGATGAAAAGCGTCCTCGATCTCCTGCTTCAATTCAGAGGAAACACCCTGCTGTTGCGCCAACTGAAGATGTTCGGTGGCGCGTTCCCACTGCTGATCATTGAGCAGGAACGTTCCTTCATCCAGATTAATCCGCGCCAGCTTATCCCCCGCCTGCCCCACGAGTTTTTCAACCTCAGCGCGTTCAGCGCTACCCAGTTCACTTTCATACAGCTCTTCAGCGATGAGCAGGGCATTGGCATAACGTTTTGTTGAAACCGCCTTACGTAACGCTGGAAGATCACTTTTACTGAAGAACAATCGACGCAACAATCCCATAAATCTGTTCCTTGTATGCAGGTTGACAAAAAACGCTTACTCTAATGCGATTCGCCTCTTAGTGCAAGAAAGAGATTGGCGTCTACAGCACCCTGCCCTCAAACAGATACCGCTCCGGATTCCAGTGCAGAAGCCGATCCAATTCACCGTCGCCGGGTTGGCCGCTTACCTCCGCCTGCGGCACAAGCCAGAATTTCCCCTGCCAGCGCTGCCACTGCCCTTCCAGGTGTAGATCACCACCAGGGCCACTTACACCACGCACCACGATATACCCCGTTCCGCGCGCATAAGAAGATTCATACTGGATCAAAACATAGGGGGTATTGGGCTCCAGCGCTTGTGCCTGCAGGTTAAAGCTATTCTCCACACGGGAAAATTCCAGGCGTGCATGAGCGCCAGAGTGACGGATCTCCCAGGTGCGCTTGTCCTTGGCATACAGATGCAGAACCCCGGGGTTTTGGTCACACACGGAACACTCCTCCCTCACAGATATGGGGGGTTCATGCTGTCCATCTGCAGCGTGAGCCTGACTCGCCCCCCAGACCAGGGTGGCACTGAGCAACATACTCCAGACGCGAGAGTTCACTAAACACCTCTGCAGCATACTATTTATCAATGCGCAGTTTTTTGGCTGCGGCATAGCGGCGCCATCCCAAGGGCAAAAGGGAGAGCAGCACCACCAACCCTAACCCGATGCCGAACTCCACGGAAAGCTCACCCTTAAACAGCTGCCCTACCGAACTCGAAAGGGACACATATGCGATGGTGGCCGGGAGCATGCAGATAAATGTGGTAAGAGCATAGTGGAGAAACGGAATGCGGGTGATACCGAAGGCGTAATTGAGCAGATTAAAGGGGAATAACGGGATCAGGCGCGTCAACGCCACGATCTTCCACCCATGGTGTGCCACATCCGCATCGAGTTTCTCCCAGCGCGGCCCGCTCATTTTAGTGCTGATCCACTCACGCCCGAGATAGCGCGCCACCAGAAATGCCACACACGCCCCGCTGGTAGCACCGACTATGGTATAAACCACGCCCCACACCGGGCCGAACAGTAATCCTCCAAGGATAGTTAGAGGCAGACCCGGCATGAACAGCGCCGGAGCGGCAGTATACAACACAATATAGATGAGCGGAGCCCAGTATCCATACCCGGAGATCAACCCCTGGAGTCGCTCCGGCTCGAGCCATGCGCTGGCGCCGGATATTTTCAGCGCAGCAATAACGCCTACCAGCACCGTCAGCAGGGCAAGGCGCGCCCAGACATCTCCCTTGTTCTTGTTTGCGGGGGTGGGGGGATCCCCCACATCAGTTGCATCAGTTTGGGTACGCATAATTTTTTCCGCCTTGCGCTTCAGGTTAAATCGATCCAGATAGCGTTTTAGACCGCGCGTGGGCTGCACCGGTTCAATAGGGGGAGCTGAATGATCGAGCAGATCCAGAACGTGGAGGGTGGGCATATCGGTGCTCAGGTATTCGACACAGCCGGCGCAGTAGGTGACTACAGGCAGGTCGTTTGATTGATGCACACGCTGGCGCCGCCAGCTCTGAGCCAGATCGGGGGCGGTGGCCATAACGCATCCCCCTTCACCACAGCAGATGGTGGTTTCAGCATGGTTCTTCATCTCGGCAATGGCGAGACCGCGGGCCTGAATCAAATTCCGCACCGCACTCTGCACTTTTTCACGAGTACGGTTCACGCAGGGATCATGCACCGTAACCTGCGGCAGCGCTGCAGCATCATGATCTATATTTGCATCAGAGATATGGTTGCCTAACACTTCATATACACTGGTGAGTTCGATTTGGGGTAAATAGCGCTGAAACACTTCATAGCAGTTGGGGCATGCAGTAATCACCCTGCTGATGCCATTTTTCTCCAATTCGTTGCGAAGATCAGTAATGTTATCTGCAAATTTCTCCTCCATCCCGATATCGTTATACGGCTTGGCGCAACAGTCGAGCACCAGCCCCAGAGCGGGAATCTGCTGCGCCAGATGTATATACACCTTCCAGGTGAGGTCGGCACGTGTTCCCGGCAGCGCACATCCGGGGAAAAATACCTGCGTACACCCTTGCGGCAAGGCGTAGCTTTGCAGCCATCTGGAACGCCCCATGCTCACGTAACTGCGCAATCCCTTAAAGCGTTTCAACAGCTCAGGATTATCCTCTACCGCCTGACGGCGCATCTGAAGGAACATGTCCCGCACATGCAGATGATGGGGGCACATCACATCACACAGGCCGCACAGACTGCATTCGAATGCATTTGTATAGTCACCGCTCTCCAGGGCAGCATGCACGATACGCGCCGGGCTCCCATGCCGGGTGAGAAACGCACACGGACGCATACACAAACCACAGCTGTTGCAGGCATCAGCTATCTGCTGCAGGAAATTTATTTGCGTAGATTCACTCCCTACTTGATGTGTAAATTCCATTCTTCACTTCCCCCTTCGAAGTTGATCGCCCCGGGTAATCCGGCCAGGGTATGTACCATCCAGGTATAGCCGGAACGAATCCCGCCGGTGCAGTAATACACCACCGGTTTTTCAGGGTCGACACCTTCCTCATTCAATAACTGTTTCAGAGCCTCGGAATCGAGCGGACGGCGGTTACTGCCGGTGTAGAAATCCTCCCAGTTTATATGCACTGCGTCAGGGATATGCCCCAGGAGCCACTCATTCCAGTAATTGCGCGTATCCACGATGGTGTAGCGCTCTTTATTCTGTTCCAGCTCCCGTGCGCTGATATTCAGCCCCTCGCGCAGATTAACCTCATATCGTTGCGTCTTCGCTGTTTCAGAGCACCTATTCTCTCCCTGCTCCAACGTCAGTCCGGCCTCCTGCCACGTCTGGATACCTCCATCGAGGATATACACCGTACCCCTGTGCCCAAGCCACGCCAGTACCCATGCGGCCCAACCTTCGCCACCCCAGCTCGTATCCGCGTCGGCATAGACAAGCACATCCGTTGTGGTATCAATGCCCAGTTGTCCGAGTGCTTGCGCCATTTGTGATGGAGGCAGGGTGCGATACTTGACGCCATCGGTATCAGTTCTGGTATAGTCCTCCCAGCTGAAGGAGCACGCGCCCGGGATATGCCCCTGTGCCCACGCTGAGCGGGGACGGGCATCCAGAGTAACTACATTTTTTAAGAGCGGTTCCGCCTCAGATGGACCTATTAAGCGCATACGCATAGTATCCGCCTCAGCAGCCCAGGCCGTACCTGAACAGGCATCATTAAATCCGGCAGAGACCATTCTCCCCATGGAACTCCATAACATGAACAAACACAATAAAAATACCAGGCGCCTTATATGGATGCCCTTCACTCGATGTGGGATGCGCTTTGCTCGATATGCAACGCCCCCATCTACACCTTTTGGCAACGGTTCCATTTCCCTCTCCATCTCTGTCATTGTTATTGGCTGTATAGCGTTTGCGTATCTGTTTCTCGCCAGCTTGAATAGCTTTCTGCTCCAGCTGCCGGTGTTTATTGCTACCTGCGCCCTCATCGTTTGCGCCTTGAGTGTGCTGGGATGGCTGACCCATAACCACTTCCCAGTTTCAGAAAAACAGCACTCTACCCAGTCCTATTGGATAGACGGTATTTTTATAATCGGCGCCGCCCTGCTTATCCGCCTGCTGTTTGTTGCACGGATGCCGGAACTCTCCGACGATATTTTCCGTTACCTGTGGGACGGGCTGCAACTGCGTCTGGGGCACAACCCCTATGCCTACCCTCCAGCTGCACTGACTCCAGCTCGTGACTCTCTGGTCGAGATCCAACCTCTCATCAACCATCCGGAGTTAGTCACTATATATCCCCCCGTAGCGCAGTTCATATTCTCCCTCGCCGCCGGAAGCCTGGCAGGTCTGAAAGGGATATTTATCCTCCTAGATCTGGGTAGCTGCGTTCTCATCCTGCTCCTGCTTAAACGACTGCGCCGCCATCCGGCGTGGCTCTGTTTATATGCCTGGCATCCCCTTGCAGTCCTGGAGAGCTCCGCCTCCGGACATGTGGACGTAGCGGCGGTATTTTTTATCCTGCTGGCCATCTACTTTGCTATTGGATCTGCGACCGAAAAATCAGAGCGTGTCTCCGGGCTGGGGGCTGGCGCTGCGCTGGGGCTGGCAATAATGACCAAGGTTTTCCCGGTCATCTTCGCTCCCCTCCTTTTGATCCAGTTGCCCCGCCGCGCACGCGCTCCGTTTCTCCTTGCATTAGGCATGGTATGCGTAGCGGTATGTGTTCCCTTCTGGCCTGATTTACGTAACGGCATTGCCACCCTGCATATGTACGCACAACACTGGGAATTCTCCGGTTTTGCCTTTCGCTTTCTGCGCGAATGGACAGAATCAGGACAAAATGCGCGCCTTCTTCTGGGGGGTGCCTTCTGCCTCATCTTCGGATGGCACTGGATGCGCCTCTACTTACCTTCTGCAACCCCAGGCGATAGGAACACTGAAGCCTTCGTACGTGCGTGCGTGGGGGTCACCCTGGCGTTTTTACTTCTCACACCGACTTTGCATCCGTGGTACGCCCTGTATCTACTCGCGTTTCTTCCCCTTGCACCTCATGCAGCGGGGATAGCCCTGAGCTGGGCGGTCCTCTTGAGCTACCAGGTCGCGGCTACCAGAGCTATAAGCGGCGTATGGCAGGAAAGCACCCTGCTGAGCTTCTATGTGTTTGCAGCGCCGGTGTCCGCGCTGTGCATCACCTTGTTTTTAGCCCGGCGGCGCAAAAGGCGCTGAGATACGTAGACCCGATCGCGCCAGGCCTCACGTGCTATAACCCACAAAATCTTACTTCCAGCCCGACATACCCCGGATACAGTGCGACTTATTTTAGACGTACCAGCAATACGCGGCAGATACGCGAGCGGCACCTCCATGATAGCCAGCCCATGCTGCAGCGCCTTGATCTGCATTTCAATGGTCCAGCCGAAGTTTTTATCCCGCATATCCAGTTGCTGCAGAGCATCCCAGCTAATAATACGCATGGGGCCGAGATCCTGATACGGACCACCCCAAAGGAGATGAATCAGGCTGGTGGCAAGACCGTTGCCGAAACGCTGCTGTACACTAAGAGCCTCACGCTTCACCGGAACCCGTTGAGCCAGAACAAGATCAAGACTGGACGCCTGCATACGGGTTAGCAATGCGCCGAGTTCAGCATGGTTATCACTCCCATCCCCATCGGCAAAGGCAACCCACCCGGGGGGATTGGATCCCAAAGCCTTTATGCCAGCCAGGCACGCACTGCCATAGCCCAGAATCTGCTCATGGACTACGCGTGCTCCATAGCGCGCTGCTACCTCAGCGGTCGCATCATCAGAGCCGTTATCAACCACAACTACTTCATCAATGCAGGCAGGAATGCGGCGTAAAACCCATGGAAGCGATTCTGCTTCATTGTGGGCGGGGATGATCAGGACGGTGCGTTCTTCAGTGGCGCTGTTCATGCGAATAAACCTACAAGATAAGGGCGCACAACCTTATGGCTGTGCGCCGCATGAAAGAGCTTAAATTTAAAATAAGCAGGGATCAAAATAGCGTTGCTGCAAGGGCAAGAGACCATGTTTCACCATTGGTGGTACTGGCACCGTAAAGCTCGTTGAAATAGCTGGCTTCAACAGCCAGACGAGATGTCAGCTTGTAACCTGCTGTTATTTCGAGTTTGCC
>JAWOFA010000045.1:0-39848 GCA_046482505.1 Desulfuromonadaceae bacterium
AAACAAAAGCGAAACCAGAACCAGAAGGAGAAAAAACGAGCGCCGCTCCAGGCTTGCATGTTCCTTGGTTCCGGGGGCGTACGAATCATCCCTCATCGACGGAGTCTCCTGCTGCAGCCAACGTGTGTAACACGTCCTCATATACGCGCGCGTCCGCATCACTAAAGAGCACAACACGGATATGTTGCACCAGCTTCAGGTGGGGCACGGTCTCCATCAACGTCTGGAACGCCACTCTGGCTGCCGCCTCAACGGGGTAGCCAAAAGCCCCGGTGGAGATGGATGGGAAAGCGATGGATGCGATATTGTGTTGTTCCGCCAATTCCAAGGCATTGCGATAGCAGTCTGTCAGGAATTGATCAGCAGGTTCATCCTTGCCATACACCGGGCCGAGGCAGTGGACCACATACTCGTTGGGGAGATTGTGTGCCCCACTGATCACGGCTTCGCCGGGGTTGATGGGCGCGAGGGCGCGGCATTCCTCCTCCAGCCCCGGCCCTGCAGCGCGATGAATGGCGCCCGCCACCCCGCCACCGGGACGCAGCCACGCATTGGCGGCATTGACTACCGCCTGCATCTCAGGCTGGGAGGCGATATCCCCCTGGACACATTCGATGAGTACTCCGTGCACAGTTTTTGTGGTCATACATTATCCTCCTGGTAGATCGGTTTATATGGATCGATCAGGTGTGCTTCGCCGGCGTCAAGCTGCAACGCATTATCCCGCGCACCCCGAGAGACTCGGTTCCGAGAATTTCTACGCCCTGACCCTTCACTTTTCATTCCCTTGCTGACAAAATGACTTACTTTGATGGCGTCGCAAAAACTCACCAACTGCGGCGCCATTACAGGAACTGTCGTAATTGCCTCGCAGCTTCGACGTACGTAAGTACGCCTCATTGCACCAGAATCACGCGCCTTGCATTTGGCGCTGTTTGCTTAGCCATCTGATTTCTTACTTTTTGCGAAAGCTTCAAGTATAATACACATTGAGCAAGTTTCCATAAAGAGATCAGCCTATGCAAAATCAAGGGATATTCTTCAGTAATATCTATGGTTTTTAGCAACAGCTCTTTGTCCTGCTAAGCTCAAAGGAAAGACAGCATCACCAACCAATCACGGAGGAGCCCCATGAACAGCCGCTTTATCTTCAGCTGGAAAACCCTGCAACGCACCTGGAGCGACTGGCGCAAAAGCGATGCCCTGCCCGCTATTGCCCCGGATCTGCCGGAAAAGGATGAAGAGACAGTGGTCGAATTGCTCCAGGAGTGTGTTGCAGCGCGCCACGGTGCGGTGACCGCGCGTCAGAACGCCGCGGGGATCGGGGAGTTGTACCTGACCCTCAACAACAACGGGCGGCGGCGTTTTCTGGAGATTCTCGCAGATCAGTTTGCGGTGGATCAGGAGCAGGTGCGTGAGGCTTCACGCCTTTTGGCCGCAAGTGATGGAGAGGAAGGCTTCCGCCAGAATGTCCTCAATCTGCGCGAAGCCCTGGTTGCACCACGGCAGCAACTCCTGCAGCGTTTCAACGCTCTGCCGCAGGGGGTGAAGTTCCTCATTGATATGCGCGCCGAACTGCTGGGGTTCATCCAGGATTCGCCCAACCTCAAACGTCTGGACTACGATCTGCAACAGCTTCTCGCCACCTGGTTCGATGTCGGCTTTCTTCAGGTCAGGCAGCTTGACTGGAACAGTCCGGCGGCTCTGCTGGAGAAGCTCATGGAATATGAAGCGGTGCATGTCATCAGCTCGTGGAGGGATATGCGCCAGCGTCTGGAATGGGACCGGCAGTGTTACGCCTTCTTTCACCCGGTGCTGCCGGACGAGCCCCTCATTTTTATCGAAGTGGCGCTGGTGAAGGGGCTTGCGCCCAGCATTCAGGCACTGCTTGACGAAAACAGAAGTGATATCCACCCCGAAGAGGCGGATACCGCTATCTTCTACTCCATATCCAATGCGCAGAGCGGCCTTAAGGGGATCAGCTTCGGCCCCTTTCTGATCAAAAAAGTGGTCAACTCCCTGAGCCACACCCTGCCGAACCTGAAGACATTCTCCACCCTCTCGCCCATTCCGGGGTTCAGGCGCTGGCTGGAACAGCTTCTTGCCGACGCTACCTCTGAGCAGGATAAAGATTCCTTTGCCACAGTGCTGGAGGAAGCCGCCCAGATACTCGGGGTTGAAGCAGATCTTGACAGCGTCATTGATCATCCGGAGTGGACACAAGAGCCCGAGGTGTGCGAACTGCTCAAGGAACCCCTGCTAACCCTGTGTGCACGCTATCTGCATCAGCGCCGCGAGCGCGATAACGCGCCCTTAGATGCGGTGGCACGCTTTCACCTCGGCAATGGCGCTCGCATTGAACAGCTAAACTGGCTGGGGGATGTATCCACCAAAGGGATGCGCGAATCCTGCGGTATCATGGTCAACTATGTGTACGCCCTCAACGATATTAAGGAGAATATCGAGGCCTATTCGCAGGAAAAACAGATCGCCGCGGCGCCGCGCATCCGCAAGCGCCTCAGCGAAGACGACACCAGAACAGGACCGCTATCCGGGTTGCGCCGCTGGGGAAGTCGCAAGGGGCGTTAGGCTGCAAATGCGCCAAGGGGAAGCAGCACTTTAGGTGCGCCGGCTTTTTTCTGAACACATAGCGGCATAAATCTGCTTTTTTAATCACTCTGACGTTTAATCACCAGAACGATTTCACCCACGCGAAAGCCGAATTTTGTCATCGCTGATTCATTGATCAGAATATTCGGTTGCACGAGGTACATCCTGTCATCGATGGCCAGGTTAATGCTGCCGTCACCATAGGCAACTTCGAGGATATAATCGAGGAACATGCTGTTACCTGCCACTTCGGCTCTTCCCTCACCTACAACGTCGCCGGCAGTGCCGATGTAACTTCCGTCTGGCTGTTTTACCAGTTTCCAGACGCGGCGCTGCTTTTCACCGTCATCGAAGATAAAGTCCTCCTCCAGGGTTCCCACACCTTCGTCCCAGTACGCTTTGATCTCTGCATTGAAATAGCGGATAACCTTGCCGGAACGATTTTTGACGATTCCGTGGGCTGTCAGTTCGCCGTTGAAAAAAGACTCCAGCTCCAGCGCTGGAGTGCGCCCGGCGTACTCGCTAACACTCACGGAACTGCAGCCGGAAAAGGTTATCAGTGCAAACAATGCAAAGGTCAGATAACTCAGCAGCTTATACATATGCTATTCCTCTCTATGGGATCAACCGTCCAGTAAACGGTCGCGAAAACGTTCACTGATCGGGTTAGGTCCAATCCACAGACCAAAATAGGCAACAGCAAAGTCATGTCCGGCAACACTGCCGAGCGGCGTACCGTTAAGGCGCAGTTGAGTACCGATATCCGGATGATATACCAGGCTGTAGCGATCGCCGGGGCTGATATCGCGAAACAGGTTGTAGAATCTGTTCAGTCGTTCGGCAAGGGCCTGATACTCTTCTGCTGAGAGATTCTCGCGCAGCAGTTTATCCGAAGAGTTGGAAAAATCCTCGGCCGCGAAATTGCGCAGGTAGGAGATCTCCAGCTGTTTGGGAACCTCCTCATTCCAACGCGAACCGGACATGTCCGGGGGCAGATAAAAGGCCCCGACATAGACATCGAAGAACACCGCCCAGGTCAACAACGCAGTACCGGTAAGCTCCAGTTGGGCATCGGCCACCTGACGTTGCGGTTCAAAGGTGACACCTTCGATCTCTACGCTGGCCAGCGCAGATGGGGCCCAAAGTAGAAGAAACACCAAAAGGATGAGTTTACGCATCGGAATTCCTCTCAAGAAACCAGGAGTAACGCCCTTCTGATCGCGCCAGTTTCTGCCGCATCCAAAGGAGAAACGGCATCACCAACCCCCATACAAGGGCTAGAATCATCAGGGCAAGCTGGGGGTCGCGTCCGAAGCTTGCGGCTCCAATACGAATCCCGCCCCAATACGCCAGCGGCCCTCCGATGGCACCGAACAGCGCCGCAAGGATGTAACGCCCGGAAAGCCAGTGCAGGGCATAACGAAGCAGAGTTGCAAACTGGATCCAGATCACAAAAACCCACATGGGCAACCACAAGGGCCAGTCCGGATCGATTTTGAATGTAAACAGTCCCGCTGCCTGCTGCACACTATCGACCACCACACCAAGCAGACATGCTGTAAGCAGCAGGCGAACTTCGGCTTTACGCGCATCAGTCAACAACAGGTGCAGCATAACCAGTGTCAAGGATGCCAATGCTCCACGCAGCGGGAACCCCAGCGCCGCCCCCAGAACACAGCTGAACCAGCCTAACTGATACAGCACTACATTAATAATCTTGCTCCCCAGCACCGTCATGATTGCCTATGACCTTAAGCCGGAGCACGGCTTCTCCAGTTCCAGTTGTGCCAGATCGATAATCCGGTTGTTAAAACCGGCCTCGCAGTAGGCAAAGTAATACTCCCATTTACGCAGAAATGTCTCCTCGTAACCCAGCTCAAAAATTCTATCCCGTTTCTGCAACAGGGTCTCGCTCCATAGATCAAGGGTGCGGGCGTAATCGAGGCCATAATTCTCCAGGCGTGACAGGATCAATGAGCTGCTGCCCATCGCTTTGGACAGCGCTCCGATAGAAGGCAGGTGACCACCGGGGAATATATGCTTGCGGATCCAGTCGGCACTGGTGCGATAGGCGTCGTATTTATGATCCGGAATGGTGATCACCTGAATTACAGCCCGACCACCTGGGCATAGCGCCCGATCGCAAGCGCGGAAAAACGCCTTGAGCCCCACATGTCCCACCGCTTCGAGCATTTCGATGGAAACGATCTTGTCGAATTGCCCTTCAATATGCCGGTAGTCGCAGATCTTAAATTCGATCTGCTCTTCCAACCCCGCCGCCTTGACCCGCTTCTGCGCCAATGCAAGCTGCTCATGGGAAAGGGTTATACCGGTGACGCGGCAGCCGGTCTGGCGCACCGCTTCGATGGCGAAGCTCCCCCAGCCGCAGCCGATCTCAAGAACATGATCGCTGCTGCGAATACGCGCCTTTTTGATGATCGTGCGCAACTTGTTACGCTGCGCCTGTTCGAGGGACTCGCTTTCATTCTGGAACAACGCTGCCGAATAGGTCATGCTCGGATCAAGAAAGGTGGCGAAAAAGTCGTTACTCAGATCATAGTGTTCGCGGATATTACGCGAGCTGCCTTTAAGGGTATTGGCTCGCCGTAGGTGGCGCACAACATTTAACCAGCGCCCGAGGGTTGCGGTTAACACCTTACGGTCGTTGATCAACTCGGCATTGCCCGCAAGCAGGGTCAGCAGCCCGGGCAGATTGTCAGTAGACCAGTCCCCATCGGTATATGCTTCACCGAAGCCGATCTCACCGCAGAGCATGACCCGGTGGAAGAATCTGTTTTCGTGCACATTCAAGTGTTGCACCTCGCCACCCTGATCACCGAAATTATGCTTACTCCCTTCGAGAGATATCAGCTGCAAAGAGCCCTGTTGCAGATGGGATAGATGTCGGTGCACAAAAACCCTCCCGATGCGGTCGAGAAGGCCGGGCGGTACATGGCGAACAGTCATGGGGTGATCGGGCACGGGTCTGGTATTCACGGGAAGCCTCTTTTGCCAGTAGAGCCTGGCAGCCTGCCAGAAAATACGCGGCATGGTCAGGGCTGCCATCAAGGGATGTCTGATCAGTGTGCGCCGCAGCCCGCCGGGGGTGAAGGGTGCGGCCCGGCCTTTAATGCGGGCAACAAGGGCCAATTGCTCGTCTGGATAATAATGGATCTGATTATCGATATGCCGCAGTGGCTCCGTGAGCTTAAACCCATAGCGGCCATCACGGGTGAAAAAGGGTGAGACATGAAACTGCTTAACCTGGTCCACCTGCAGAATATCTCCATCGTTTCCCTCTTTACTGATATCCAGCAGATAAAGGTGCATCTCTTTGAAGGTATTATTCACCTGAGCCAACACACAGCTCAGCTTGTTTTCAGGGGTATAACAGTAGAAAAAGCTTATGGGATTGAAGATGTAGTTGAAGTAGCGCGCCGCCGTCACGAGCACAACCTGGTGTGGTTTTTCGTTTATGCCATGCTCCTGGAGTACCTGATGGAGTTTTTCGCGCAGGGGCTGTTCTCCGTAGTGCAGATAGTCCTTGTCGTGAATAGCCACCGGGCGCAATTGGTTGTAACCGAACAAGCGGCTCTGGCGTGCCAGTTCCGGCAGTTCATCGATATCAAAGGCATAGAAATACGCCGGATAGCGAAAACTGTGCTTGACCGGGATCATCCTGGCGTGGGTTACCTCCCCCTGATAGATCTTTGACTTCATAGTTCAACCCCGAAATCTCTGCCAACCGCCGCCGCTGAGCGCACTGCATCTTCGTGGAAGCCGTAGCCGAAATAACTGCCGCAGAACCAGCTGTTGTTCCGCCCGTTAAGCGTTGGCAGCTCTGCCTGTGTTGCTAGGGAGTCAAAGGTATATTGCGGATGATGATAATCGAAAGCTGCAATCTCCGTATCCGGACAAAAATCCTGTTGGCGGTTCAGGGTCACACAGTAGTGGCGTTGTGCCTCAAACCCCTGTAACAGATTCATGTAATAGCTCACATAAACGGGATTGTGATCACTGCCTGGCGCCTCACGGGTGAAATTCCATGCTGACCAGGCTGGGCATTGCTCAGGTAGGACGGATGGGTCCGTATGCAATACCGTATGGTTTAGCTGGTACTCCCAGGGCGCCAGCAGGCGATGCTCTTCCGGGTCCGGATCGTCAAGGAGACGCAGCGCCTGATCCGCGTGGGTGGCGATCACGACCCTGTCAAAGGTTTCCCTGTGCCCATCGACAAATTGGACATCTACACCTTGATTATGACGTACAACCTTATCCACTTCCGCATTCAGGCGCATATCACCTGAAAAGGTTTGGCGGAATGCTTTAACATAACTGAAACTGCCGCCGACTACAGTCTTCCACTGCGGACGGTTACGTAACGAAAGAAGCCCGTGGTTTTTGAAAAAGCGCAGGAACGCCTCCGCCGGAAAATCAGTCGCCCGCAGCGTCGGCGTGGACCAGATTGCCGCTGCCATGGGCAGCAGATAGTTATCCACCATAAAGGGTGAGAAGTTTCCCCGCTGCAGATATTCCCCCAGGGTAATATCCGGTATTCTGTTAGCGCCCAGGTCTTCAAGCGCCTGTTTGCTGAAACGACCTATCTCGAGCAGGAAACGATAGAATCGCAGGTTAAGCAGATTACGGCGTTGCGCAAACAAGCCGTTCAGATTATTGCCGGCATATACCAACCCGCTCTGGAGACACTGGAAGCCAAACGACATCTCGGCATCGCGTGTTTCTACCCCGAGGCGGGCAAGGAACTTCTGAAACAGCGGATAGGTGGCGTCATTTAACACTATAAAGCCTGTATCCACGGCAAGACCGGCATCAGGGCCTTCCTGGATTTCAATGGTGTTGGTGTGGCCACCCAGGTAGTCATTTTTCTCCAGCAACGTAACCTGGTGTTTCTGCTGCAAAAGGTAGGCACTGACAATGCCGGCGACGCCTCCGCCGATCACGCATACCTTCTTCCCTTTCTGATCTTCATTCACCATATCCTCCGCCTTACTATGTTTTTGGGAACCAGGGTAACAGTGCGTTCGTATGCTTTTTATATTCCTGAAATTCCGGGTTGTCGGCGTAACGTTCTTCAAGCATCGGAATGCCGGAAACCTTCAGGAGTAGAAAATCGATGAGTAAAGGACTGATGATCGCCAGCCAGCCGAAGGGAGCGCCGAGGGCAATCAGGAAGACCCCCCACCACAGGGTCGCCTCACCGAAGTAATTGGGGTGCCGGGTGGTGCGCCAGAGTCCGTAGCGCATAATACGACCGCGATTCTCCGGATTGCCCTTGAACTGCTTCAACTGCCAGTCGCCGATGGCTTCATAGGCAAACCCGAAGAGCCAGATCAGCACGCCTGAAAGGTCAAGCCAGCTCAGGGGACCGCCGGCGTTACGCATCACCAACAACAGTGGCAATGACACCAAGTAGATCACCGCGCCCTGGAGCATGAAAATCTGCAGAAAGCTGCGCCATACAAAGGTTTTCCCCCAGCTTTCGCGCCACTGTGCGTAGCGCGGATCTTCACCCTTCTCTTTGAGTTTGCGGCTCCCTATATGTGCGGCAAGGCGCAAGCCCCAGAGAGTGACAAGGGTCAGCAGCAACAGTTGCCGCGCCTCCGCACTTCCGTTAGCAACGAATATGCTCCATCCGACAAGGACAAAACCAAGACCATAGGCAACATCAACAATGCTGTTATCCTCGAGCTTTAAAGCCAGGAGAAACACCAGAGTCATAAAACAAAACAAAATAAGTGCAGCAAGCAGAAAAAGGCTCATGCGTATTCTCCCCCTTTAGTTCAGCCAGCGTCCGAGCAGATAGCTGCCACTGGCAACCAGAGTACAGAGCAGGGTGCCCCAGGCGATATCGACGACAACCACTTTGAGGGGCCAGTCACGCAGGGTAGCCATATTGGTCAGGTCATAGGTCGCGTAGGTGAAAAATCCGAATAGCGCTCCCCAGATAGCGGCTTTTGCAAGTGATCCGGCATCCAGGCCGGGTTTGACCGCGAAGAGGATGATCCCGGCGATGTACATGAAGTAAAAGATGAGCGCTGCAGGCCAGTTTACATCCGGGCTGAGGAGATGGGAGAGGTTGTTGTGGTAGAAGCTTTTCGCCACAATTCCAAGCCAGATCAGGTCAATAGCGAAAAACACCGGAACAGTCAGAAGGTAGAGCTTGATATAGTAGCTTGTCATGACGGCATCCCCCTTTGATGGCGTCGCAAAAGTCCGCCCTACGGCGTTACGGCGTTTTTTTCAGGACCTCTACATACCAGATGTATGCCTTCGCCCCTGAAAACCCACCAGGCCTTGTAGGACGAAATTTTTGCTTAGCCATCTTATGATTTTTTGCGAAAGCATCAACTCTTGAACGCTGGCTACGTCTTTTTGTAGACCTGCCTGGACACTGTGGCCATACATTAATAAAGAGTATCTTACTCAGTGGATTTTTACAACGAAAAGCAACTTGATCTGAGCTGATTGACCATCACGCGCGTGCGATTTAGAAATTTTGCGAAAGCATCAAGATTATACTCCGCTGGAGAGCTTAAGCCCTATAATCCCGGCGATGATGAGACCGATGCTGCACATACGGGCCGGAGTGATGAGTTCGCCGAAGAGGATACTGCCACCGATTACGGTACCCACAACCCCTATACCGACCCAGACGCTGTACGCCGTACCAACGGGTATATGGCGCATGGCTACACTCAAAAGCCACATACTCACCACCATGCCAATCAGGGTGAGGAAGGTAGGCAGAGGGCGGGCAAATCCCGCCGTATATTTCAGGCCGATGGCCCAGCCGACCTCGAACAGGCCGGCTATGGCCAGAATAAACCAGGGCATACTATTCCTCTTTGTAACTATTCAATATGATTATCCCTAAGTTGACTTTTCCCATCGGTGGGGCTCATTATCGCCACCGATGGCGACAATGGGCACCCATAGATGGGTTTATGCACCCCCCATTTCAGAGCCCTCTCCCCTTTGCTGCTATCGTCAGCAGCAGCAAGTGCATTGCCTGAAAGCTTATTCAGTATCTCTTTGAAGGGGGATATCGCTCAGGATCGGATTGTACATGGTATCGAAGGTACCACCGTTTGAGATATGACCAACCGCTTTTTCAGGATTGGAATCTATATCAACAGGATCCCCTTCGGCGTCCACAGGCTCCCCCGCGTCGTTAACCTTTACTATACCGGTCGGCGTTGTTCCGACGCCATCTTCATCGTATGGGCGGCTGGTTATGATTTCTCCCACGGGTATAATCTCACCGGCAGCATTCTTGTCAGTTCCGTCTGATCTGAATGTAAACGGCACGTTATCTGATTCTGAACCAAACACGTCTTTGCCTAAATTGTAACTCTGATCGAGCACAATCTTCCTGTAGAGGCTGATATTGTTTTTCATTGTATCAGTTGATGGGTATAGCAGGTTTCCCTTAATATAATCTCTATCCGTTTTATCATCATGATCAAGATAGCCGTATGAATCCACATAGGAACGCATGATCTTTTGGCGCTCAAGAAGATGGGTACGGCGCTCGGCAGCGGGCATGTCTTTGAGAAGATCATCATCAAAGATTGCATCTATGGCGTGGGTCAAACCCAGCGATTCACGCTTGGAGGTTGCGTAGGCCTTGAGTTGACCGGCAACTTCTTCCGGAATGGTACCGTAGAGATCAGCACCAACCACTGAGTTATAGAAATATCCAAGTTCACCCATTGAAGAGTCTTTGTGCAGATAATCCTGCAGACGACTCCGCTGTGGGCTGCTTGAGTCGTAGGAACCATAATCCATTTCGCGCCACCCGGTCTCTGCAGGGAGTTTTCTCTGGAAAGACCAGACTGAATCCACCGTGTTCCCGACCTTTCCGTGGCATCCAATACATTGCATCAGTTCCTCGGTGGTCTGCGGGCGCAAATTCCCCTGCCTGTCTTCTATAAAAGCGGAAAGCAACCAGCCAGCATTATTATCAACCCAGCCCTGACCTTCGTGCCCGATAACAACATCATCGTAATGCGCTTCTTCATCGATGTCTTTGAGACCTACCTCTTTCCACTTGTACATATAGCGCATCTCTTTGATCCGGCGTGAACGCGTACCTGGAAACTCGTACGCCACGGTCTCATTGTCTACTACGCCGTCAACCTTTGCACCGACCTCTCCATCCGCATTGAGATCCACATAATGGAGCGGATGGGCAAATTCAGTCCCGACCGGGAAAAATCCCTTTACGATTTTTATTGTTGAAGCATCGCCCGAGTAGTGCGTTTCTTCATATGTGCGATTTTTTATGTTTTGCTCCAGAAGGTCGAGGTTTTTCTCATAAATTTTCTGGCTGAATTTACCATTTTCAGTTCTGAAAGGCTGTGGCAGTCGGATGTATATCCCGCTCACACTGCCGGAGAGTGGCGTGAAGATGCCGTAAGGGAAAAAGTTTATGGCACGCCAACCTGTATACTTCTTGCTCTCGTCGCGTACAAAACCATCGTCATCTACATATCCGTGCGTTCCTCCGCCGGTCGGATCGTTTTCCCGATAAGGGAAAAGATTGGCCGGATCAAGAGCCGGGAACATAACAAATTTATCGGCCCCCTTATTGAGCCACTCAGCACTGCCCTCGTTACGCGCTTTTTCGAAGGCCGACTGCCAGTTATCCCGGCGCACATAGGCCACATCCTCCTTGTCAGGCAGGGATATGTTTTCCTTCTGCAGGCGATGCACAATTTCCTGTGGGAAAATGGTGTTACGCCATAAAACCTTGTTCAGGTCAGGAGAGGGAAAACTGTAAAGAATCTGATCCTCGCCGAGCGGAAAGGCATTGCCGTGCTTGTTTTTTGCGAGGTAATCGGTGTGGCAGTAAATACAGGCATTTTGAGTGCCGTAGCCGGTTTCAATCCAGCATTGTGCCGGGATGGATGGTTCTTCGTTATAGGAAGGCTTATAGGGAGCACCGGTACGCTCTGAAAAATTTTCAGGCGCAACCCCTTTAGAGAAGTCAGATGTCTGAATTACTCTGGCATTCAACCCCTTATTATTCAAAGCATTCCGTGCCTGACGCGTTGGATCCTTCTCTTTTTCATCTGCTGCGTATAGATTTACATTGCAAAATAACAGCGTGACCAGAAACACAACTCCCATCCGTATTGATATCATATACTTCTCCTTATTCGCATTTGAACAGCTTTGCAGATTGCAAATGTGCTAATTGTACATCTTCGGAGTCAACTTATCTCCAGACAATCGTATTTCACCCATATAATCAAGTGTGAAATTACAACGATGCAATCTTCATCGCTGTCCGCGCTGGCTCTGCTGCTTTTCCCGTTCTTCGATTTCTGCCAGGGTGTGCAGATAGAGGTCATAGCGTTCCTGCTTCAGGGTGCCGGCAGCTACGGCGGCGGTGATGCTGCAGCCGGGCTCCTGGAGATGGCGACAGTTGCGAAAGCGACATGGCTGCTGTTCGAGGATGGAGGAAAAGCCCGGATACCAGTAGGCGAGATCTTCGCTGCTTACATCTACAGGGCTGAAATCACGGAAACCGGGGGTATCCACCAGCTCCCCGCCGTCGGGCAGGGGGATCAAGGTGGATACGCTGGTGACGTGGCAGCCGTGTTCGTCATCGTTGAGCTGTCCAACCGCAAGGTCGAGGTTGGGGATCAGTGCGTTGAGGAGGGAGCTTTTACCGGAACCGGATACCCCCACCAGGACGGTGCGCCCCGCCGTGGCAAGATGCTGGCGCAGGGCGGAGAGGTTGCGGGAGTCGGTGGCACTTACGTGTACAATATCCACCAGGGTGGAGAATTCGTCTTCGAGCCTCAATTGCAGCGCCGCAGCAGCGGGGAGGTCGATCTTGTTGAGAACGATGAAGGGTTTGAGTCCGGCAGCGTAAGTTGCCACCAGGATGCGCTCGATAAAACCGGGCGGGGTTTGCGGCGCCGGGGCTACCACGATCCCCAGACTGTCGAGGTTGGCGGCTACCGCGCGTACTTTTGCGTTGTTATCCCAGCGGGTGAGGACAGTGCGGCGTGGCAGGCGCATTAACTGCCCTTCGGCGCTGATGGACACACAATCACCTACGACATGCCCGGAGTTGCGCTTTACGTTCTCCATCCGGGTTGTGCCGTCGGCAAAACGCGCCAGGACCTTGACACCAAAGTGGCTTACGATGACGGCTTCGCGCCCGGATACGGCGGGTGCGCAAAGGGAATTTTTCTTCTTCATGGATGCCATAAATTGGGAGTTAAAAAATCAAGCGCCAGATCCGACTCGCAGACCTGGCGCTTGTTATGTACTACATATGTAGCGGGTTTATCAAGACTGATGGCGTCGCAAAAACTCATCAACTGCGGCGTTGCTGTAATTGCCTCGCTGCTTCAACGTACATAAGTACGTCTCATTGATCGACAATCACGCGCCTTGCATTTGGCGCTTTTTGCTTAGCCATCCGAATCAATGCTTTCTGCGAAAGTATTAAGTCTTGGACAATGCCTTCTGCATCGCCTGCCCCATACCGGTGGGGCTGGTAGCTACCACAATCCCCCCGGAGTTCAGGGCTGCGATCTTGTCTTCGGCACGCCCTTTACCGCCGCTGATGATGGCACCGGCATGCCCCATGCGTTTGCCCGGAGGCGCGGTCTGGCCGGCGATAAACGCCGCGACCGGCTTGCGCATATTCTCCTTGACCCAGGCTGCGGCTTCCTCTTCGGCGCTGCCGCCGATTTCACCGATCATCAGCACCCCTTCGGTATCGGGGTCATCATTGAACTTTTCCAGCACATCGATAAACTTCATGCCGATAATGGGATCGCCGCCGATCCCCACGCAGGTGGACTGGCCCAGGCCCACATCGGTAAGCTGCTTTACCGCCTCGTATGTCAGGGTGCCGCTGCGCGATACCACGCCGATCTTGCCTGGTTTGTGAATATATCCCGGCATAATCCCGATTTTACACTGCCCTGGAGTGATGAGGCCGGGACAGTTGGGGCCGATGAGGAGGGTATTGCTGTCAGCCACGACCTTGCGCGCCACAACCATATCGGTAACCGGAACCCCCTCGGTGATACATACGGCCACGTCTACGCCCGCCTCGCACGCTTCCAGAATTGCATCCGCCGCCCCCGGAGGTGGTACAAAAATCATGGAGACATTGCCACCGGTCACGCGCACTGCTTCTTCCATGGTATCAAATACGGGGATTCCATCCACATGGATCCCCCCCCTACCGGGAGTAACCCCCGCCACAATATTGGTGCCGTAGGATTTGCACTCCCGTGTGTGAAACATTCCGGTTCTGCCCGTAATCCCCTGGACAATAACTTTGGTATTCGAGTCTATCAAAATGGACATGCTGCCCTCCATACGTAGCGTATTATTGTTCGGTATCCTCTGCGGCCTCGGCATCTTTAAGCATCGTAACAATGCGCTCTGCCCCTTCACCGAGGAAATCGGCGGTCTGAACATTAAGCCCCGAATCGGCGAGAAGTTTTTTGCCCTCTTCTACTTTTGAGCCATCCATGCGAACCACGATCGGCAGAGTACAGTTGTGCCCTGCTGCAGCCTCAATAATGCCGTTGGCGATAACATCGCAGCGCATGATGCCGCCAAAAATGTTCACAAACACCGCCTTTACATCCTCATCCTGGAGGATGATACGGAACGCCTCTGCAACCTTTTCCTGAGTAGCACCGCCCCCTACATCGAGGAAATTCGCGGGCTCGCCACCACTTTCCTTGAGAACATCCAGGGTCGCCATCGCGAGTCCGGCACCGTTTACCATGCACCCGATATCGCCATCGAGTTTGATGTAGGCGAGGTCGAATTTAGACGCGCTTATCTCGAGCGGATCCATCTGGGAAAAGTCCTGCATCTCATGATATTCCCAATGACGGAACAGGGCATTGTCATCAAAGTTTATCTTGGCATCCAGAGCAAGGAGCCAGTCAGTCTTTGTCACCACCATGGGGTTGATCTCCACCTGGGAGCAATCCTTTTCGATACAGCAGCGATAGAGGTTGAGCATAAACTGCACGCAATCCTCTGCAACGGTCCCCTTGAGACCAATGGCCTGGGCTATTTTACGCGCCTGATACGAACGCAGCCCGGTATAGGGGTCAATCAGAAGTTTATAAATTTTTTCAGGGGTGTGTTCCGCAACCTGTTCAATATCCACCCCACCTTCGGCAGAAGCGATGAGGCAGTAGCGAGAGGACTCACGATCCAGTGCAATGGAGACGTAGTATTCACGCCCGACCTCGATGGGCTCCTCTACCAGAATCCGCCGTACCTTCAAACCTTCAGGGCCGGTCTGCGGGGTCACAATGCGATTGCCGAACATCTCCTTGGCCATATCGCGCGCCTGCTCGGGGTGATGGGCTACCTTGATACCCCCGCCTTTGCCGCGTCCGCCGGCGTATATCTGCGCCTTTACCACGCAATGGCCACCCATCATTTTAGCTTTGCGTTCCACCTGCTCCGCGGTCACGGCTACGCGCCCCCGGGGCACCGGCACATCGTACGCGCTCAGAATGTCTTTCGCCTGGTACTCGTGGATATTCATACATACTCCCTTGCTGAAAGGAACATACCTTTAATTGAGCATCATTTTCGCTCACTTCTATTGCATCAATATATAATTAAACCAGATTAGACTGGCACAAATTGCGGGTTAAAGTCGAGTGATAAGATTTACCATGGCTGTAATTATAGCTAAATATTTACAGCTTAGCTAAAAGAGTCTATTTGGTTTTCTCCCAATCGGCCATGAACTTCTCGATTCCGATATCGGTAAGGGGGTGCTTGGCCAGCTGCTGCATCACATTCAAGGGGATGGTACAAACGTCTGCCCCCACCAATGCTGCATTAAGTACGTGTATGGGGTTGCGGATCGAGGCAACGATAATCTCAGTCGTGTAGCCATAGTTGTCAAAAATGGTGCGTATCTGCTCCACCCCGGCAAGCCCTTCCTGCCCCACGTCGTCAAGGCGTCCCACAAAGGGCGATACATAGGTTGCGCCCGCCTTGGCGGCAAGCAACGCCTGCAGAGGTGAAAAAATCAGGGTGACATTGGTTTTAATTCCTTCGGAACTGAACTGACGCGTTGCCTTCAGCCCCTCTTCAGTCATAGGTACCTTGATCACAATGTTGGGATGGATCTGGGCAAGTTCGCGCCCTTCTTTAAGCATCCCGGGAGCATCCAGGGCAATAACCTCTGCCGAGATGGGCCCGTCCACAATCTGGGTTATTTCGGTAATGACCTCGGTGAAATCACGCCCGCTCTTGGCTATGAGCGATGGGTTGGTGGTAACTCCATCCACCAGTCCGAGCTCATTTGCGCTTTTGATTTCGTCAATCATTGCGGTATCGATAAAAAATTCCATCTTCTTTTTCCCCTTTTTGTAGAAACTGCATTTGAAAGTGTACTTAAAAAACTGTAGCTGGCAATGGAGACTATTTCATGCATATCATCAATATTAATCGTTTTCTTTTTTATACTCCTGCAGACACTCATTGCTGCAGAACTCTCTGGACTCTCCCTTTATATTGCGCCGAACAATCTCCGACTCTGGCACATAGGTACCACACTCGCAACATTCCACCATTTTACCTACCTTGGACTCGGGATCGGGTTGATCCGGCGCTGAAATGGTTCGCCCGAGAACACGAAAAAGTGCGTTAATAACAGTGTAGGACACAAAAAACAGAATGATTAACAGAATAATGCGTACCAGCATCTATGTCTCACCTTTCAGGTTTAGGTTGAGATTCCGCTTAAACTTACCAAGCATCTGCCACTTTACAGACACGCGGCGATTCGGGCAACAACTGCAGTAATTCGGCAACGCTTTTCCCCTCGACGGGGTGCACCAGTTGCGGTGCCAGGGTTGCGAGCGGCTCCAGGACAAAACGGCGCTCACACATGCGTGGGTGAGGAACCTGCAATTCGGGAGTGTTGATCACCTTATCTGCATACAGAATGATATCCAGATCGAGAGTACGCGGCCCCCAGCGCTGCAGGCGTTTGCGTCCAGCACTCTGCTCCACGTCCCGACAGATGTGGAGCAATCGTAAGGGGGAACAGACAACCTCTATCCGGAGAACGGCATTGTAGTAATCATCCTGCTGCGGCCCACCCACGGGTTCAGTGCAGTATACCGGCGAACTTGCCAGAATGGTTACTCCCCTGCGTTCAAGTTCCGTGCGCGCAGAGCGCAGAAATTCGAGGCGCGCCCCCACGTTGCTCCCCAGGGCAATACAGGCAGTGAAAGGTTGAGAAGGTGAGTCTGAAGTATGGGGATGCGAAGATCTGTTCTGGTCCACAGCTTTACTCCCTCATGGGCGTATTACCTCGACAATTTCGACACCTGCACGGATCAGCTCACCACTCCCTACTGGTTCATGCTGCGAGGCTCTGGTACACTCCGGCGCGAGACGCTTCACCCGCATTTATCAACTACCATCCGGAGCCACACACAAATGGGTTTTATCCTCACTTTAGGCGTAAATGACCTCGAACGTTGCGACTTTTTCTATCGCCATATCCTGGGATTCAGGGCAGAACGCTTTCGCCCCGCAACCAGGGGAGCCGAAAGCCTCATCATCCGCGAGAATAACGCCAATATCGTAATGCGCCCGGCTACAAACCTGCGTGCAAGTCATCCGGCGGCATTTGAGCACCTCGAGCGCACCCCGTTAGGCGCGGGTGTAAGCCTGGATTTCAGGGTAAAAAATCTCCGCCTTATAGCACGGAACATTAAAAAGCACATGCTTCCCACCCTGTACGAGTTGGAAGACGAGCAACACAGTCGACGCGAAATCTGGCTTTACGACCCCAGCGGCTATCTCGTCACTCTGTGTCAGGAGGGGACGGACACATAGTTCAAGTGCGGGGCGGTGGATTTTTGCGTTTTCGCCTCCGCCGCCGCTGACTCCCGGGCTTGCGCTTCGGGAGCGGCCTCTGCTCTTCGGTACCCTCCAGGGCAGCACTCCAGCTCTGCATCAGTTCCTGCTCTGCGCCACAGCACTCGCACCAGAGCTTGAAGAGTTCGAAACCCACCGGGGCAAAGGGATGGCGTAGAAAACGCTGTTCACCCCGGCGTCCGCGTCCGCGCGAAAAGCGGAAAAACGCAATCAGCATCTCCCGCGCCTGATGTCGAATCCCGGAGGCGATACTGAAGCGGCGGCAGTGACGGCTGAGTTCGCGATTCGCCAGCTTGTGCACATCCCCTAGGGGCATATCAGCATGGATTGCGTGCCGGAACGGGGTAAGATACATCGCTGCAAGAGCGGTGGGCTCGTCTACCTGCTTACCCGCAGCAGTGCGCAGATCGAGCTGGCGCAAGAGATCGAAACTCTCGCGCGCAGGCTGCAGGTCCGGCACCAGAAACTCCAGCAGCCCGAGTTTTGCCGCACGCTGCAGCACCTTCCCCGCAACCTTGTGGCGGAACAGCTCTAACAGCTCATCGCGAATCCGCGCCGGGGCGGCGCCGGCCAGGAGCTCAGCATTGCGCTCAATCGCCGGAGCTATATCGGGGTGGAGATCAAAGCCCAGGCGCGCGCTGAACTCCAGGGCACGCAACATCCGCACCGGATCTTCGGCAAAGCGCACATCCGGATCACCGATCACGCGGATAATCCCGCGGCGTAGATCATCGAGGCCACCGGTGTAATCGATGACGCTGAAATCATCAATATTGTAAAACAGGGCATTGATGGTAAAATCGCGCCGGAATGCATCTTCCTTCGGGGTACCGAAAACGTTTTCACAGAAAAAATTCTCATCCGCAGGGATTTCATCTTCATCCGGCTTGCGGCGGAATGTTGCCACCTCGATACATTCGTTGCGCCCGAACAAAATATGCGCGAGTCGGAAACGCCGCCCCACGATGCGGCTGTTGCGAAACAGTTTATGCACCTGATCCGGGGTTGCATCAGTACCGATATCAAAATCCTTGGGATGACGACCGAGCAGAAGATCGCGCACTCCGCCCCCGACCAGATACGCCTTGTAGCCGTGCCGATGGAGGCGATACAATACCTTTAGACTGTTTTCATCAATATATTTACGCGAAATATCGTGATCGGAACGGGGAATGATTTTGACAGAGTTATGCTGTGATGAAGTCATATAGTATATGATGCACGCATGTACCTCGGTACTGCGCACCCTGATTGAAAAACAAACATAAAGTTGAACCCTGCAGTTATGCGGGCGAAAAAGAAAACCTGATGAGTAAGCAGCTAAACTAGCAGATAAACACGCACTTGAAAAGCTCCATGCCGTGTGAGATATGTGTCAATAGATATCCCTATCCCTTTCATACCGGACATATTTTATTTCTATGCCAGAACTCAATCACACCAGAAGAACAAAAGACACCCCCCATGACCGGTTTAATAGCGCGGACGGCGCGGCATATAACCTGATGGTAATTCTGGGGGCCACTGCGTCGGGAAAAACCCGCCTCGCAGTGGATGCCGCCACTAGACTGGGGGGAGAGATTATCTCCGCTGACTCACGCCAGGTGTATCGGGGGATGGATATCGGCACGGGCAAAGATCTGGACGAATATGGCGCCATCCCCTACCACCTTATCGACATTGTGGAGCCGGGGTACGAATTCAACGTGTTTGAGTTTCAACAGCGCTTCTACGCAGCGTTTGCAGAGATACAAGCGCGCGGACTGCTGCCGGTGATGTGCGGTGGGACGGGGCTCTACCTTGAAGCGGTGCTCAACCAGTATCACATGGTAGAGGCTCCGCACGACCCGGAATTGCGTGCCCGCCTGGAGCGCCTTAGCCACGCAGAACTGCGGGACGAACTGCTGCGCCTCAAGCCGGAGCAGCACAACTCCACCGACCTCGAGGAGCGCGAGCGCCTCGTGCGCGCTATCGAGATAGCCGTAGCGCAGAAGCAGGCTCCACCCTCTACTGCACCTCCGACGTTGCGTCCGTTGGTGTTCGGCCTCCGGTGGCCGCGCCCGCTGCTGCGCCAACGCATCAGGGAGCGTATCCACCAACGCCTGCAGGAGGGGATGGTGGCAGAGGTTGAGCGCCTGCACCAAGAGGGCACCAGCTGGAAGACCCTGGAGTTTTACGGCCTCGAATACCGCTTTATCGCGCAATATCTGCAGGGGGCGCTGAGCTATAACGACATGGTTCAGAAATTGGGGAGCGCGATCTGCAAGTTTGCCAAACGCCAGGAGACCTGGTTCCGACGCATGGAAAAGCGCGGCACTACCATCCACTGGCTTGACCCCGAAGATGCGCCCCTCGCCCGGCTGCTTCAGATATGTAAAAGCGCGCCTACTCCATGAACCATGCAGCCTGGGAGCGCATGCGGCGACGCTACCTGCAGCGCAGCGCTTTAGTGGGAGAGTGGCGCGTTGAGGGGATCGACCCTTGCGCATGCAACACCTTCGACACAGCTATCATCATTCCCGCTCTGGCTGAAGGGGAAGAGCTTTTTGTCACCCTTGATTCCATAGCGCGCAACCCAGCCTGCGGGCTGAATAAGATACTGATCCTCGTAGTGGTAAATCAACGCTGCAATGCTCCGGCTGAGATTAAACGCCAGAATCGCGCCGATCTGGAGCGACTGCCCCGCTACGCGCGTGCCACCCCGCACCTCAATCTCGCATGGGTCGATGCAGCAGACCCCTCTACCGCTCTGCCCTCAAAACGCGGGGGCGTAGGGATGGCGCGCAAAATCGGTGCCGATCTGCTTCTACCGCATATCGCTCCGTACACGGTGCTGACACATCTGGATGCCGACACCAGGGTGCAATCCAACTATGCCTCTACCCTGGTGGAATATGCACAGCGGGAAACGTTCTACGCCGGAGTGATCGCTTTTGCGCATGCACCCTGTGCCGACCTCATCCAGCAGCTCGCCATCGAGGACTACGAACTGTACCTGCGCTGCCATGTCGCCGCGCTACAATGGGCGGGCTCACCCTACGCCTATCATAGTATCGGAAGTACCATGGCAAGCAGCGCGTATGCATATGTAAATTGCGGAGGGATGAATCTGCGCCAGGCGGGAGAAGATTTCTACTTTCTGCAACAGCTTGCCAAAACCGGCGGCGTGGAACATATCGCCAAAACCTGCGTATTCCCTGCCCCGCGCATCTCCACCCGCACCCCGTTCGGCACCGGGCAGCATATGCATCAAGCCCACAATTCGCAGGAACCACTGCAGTTGTTCTACCCCTTGAGGTGTTACGCGGTACTGCGATCATGGTTGAAGATGGTCTCAGCCTCACCCGAAAGCAACAGCGATGCCCTGCTCGCTCAATTGCAACGCGAAAGTCCAGCCGGGGCCCAGTTTCTCCGTGCCGCAGGATTCGGGCGGGTGTGGACGCAACTCCAGACCAACCATAATGATGTGTGCCGCAGGATCAAGGCGTTTCATGAGTGGTTCGACGCCCTCAAAAGCTGGCAGCTGATCCGCACCCTCGGCGCAGAGGTAGGAGCACCATACTCAGCACGGGAGGTGATAGGGGATTTTCTCCCTCTGCTGGATGAGAGCCAGATACCACATCGCTACCGCTCTCTGGACGAAATAGAATAGATCAGAACTGCAGATTAGAAAAGCAGCCTCAAAGGGGAGGGATGAAGGGAGTAATTACAGGGCTGCCATAAGGGATTTCCAGTAGCTGTTGATGGCAGCTTGAACCACTCGTTCCAACAAGTCCTGCTCCACCCTCACCTCTTCTTCAAGGGCTGCAGTGAAGCGCTGATGCAGGTGCTGCAACTTAGCGTCCAGTTCCTTATCGCTCAAACCTGAGCGCATCCACTCTGATGCCAGTTCACGCAGGGCATCGCGCTCAGCATCCAGAACCTCCTCCATTGGCTGTTTCAGAACACCCCATTGGTCATCGGCTATCTCACTTGCAGCATCAAGCATCTCTTTAAACGTCTTACCACTGTTAAAAGACAAATCCATTCCTCCTTTAAACACCCTCCCGGTAAAAAACACCTGGAAAGGCTCTACGCCACCCGGATTGTCATGCACGCTGTTTACATACATGAGCCTGGAGAGCGAAGCTGTTTGGAATGGAGAATTATACTATCCTTTTTCATGTTTGTCCAAACCTCTGATTTGTGTGGCGCAAAGGCACAGGATAGCAGGATTTCAGTGTGGGACATACAAAACGCGGTTCACGTTATGCAGCGGATCTGATAGATTCTCCCAAGTAGAGCCAAGTTTGCATATTTACATGCCCACATGCCCCGCATGGAATAAATGCAACAACCGGAAAACAAAAGTCATTTAAACACCATTCGCACAACAGATGCCGCATTTCAACAACCTTTGGTATCTGCGCCTGACGCAGAGTGCGGTCAATTTTCACATGTAAAGGGGATAAAATCGTGAAAGGGATCAAAAAACTTTTAGGCCTTGCACTACTTGGAGCACTTGCCTTCGGCGCGTACATATATTTTCACGATACACAGGGGCCGGAATTGAGTTTCAGCCCCAACGAGGGGTATATCACGCGTAGCACCCTGCTGCATCTTGAGTTGCAGGATAAATCCGGGATCAAACACGCCAGCGTTATCCTCTCTCAGGGCGAAAATGAATTCACCCTGCTGGACAAGGAGTATCCTGCGGAGACCACAAGCGTACATGAGGCCATAGAGCTGGAGCCGAATCTGCAGGATGGCCCGGTTGAGATTTCAATCAGCACTACAGATCGCGCCTATTATAACTTCGGCAAGGGAAACACCACCGACGCCACCTATGAACTGACACGCGACACCCGTGCCCCCATGCTCTCGGTCACGAGTAAAGCACACAACCTTAACTACGGTGGCGCCGGGTTGATCGTGTATACCTCCTCTGAACCTCTTGTTAAAAGCGGTATCCGTATCGAAGAGCGTTTCTTTCCCGGATATGAGCAACCGGACGGTACATATCTGTGCCTGTTCGCCTTCCCCTACGATGTAGACCCGGAAGCTATTCCGCGGCTCGAAGGTACTGACGCGGCGGGAAACACCGGCAACGGCGGGTTCTATTACAACCTCAACAAGCGCCGTTTTGTCACTGACACCATCAATATCAACGATCGTTTTTTGAACAGCAAAATGCCCCAGTTTGAGCATCTGTTCCCCGAAGCGCAGACCCCGCTGGATATCTTCCTAAAGGTCAACCGGGATCTGAGGCCCCAAAACCGCGCATGGCTGAAAGAGGTCGGCAGCAATACCCAGACCTATCCCACCTGGGATAAGGCATTTATCCGTCAGCCCAATACCGCCACACGGGCAACCTTCGGCGACCGGCGTAAATATCTCTACGCCGGGGAAACCATCGACACCCAGACCCATCTCGGAGTGGACCTGGCTTCCGTAGCTCAGGATCAGATCCAGGCCGCCAATGACGGTACCGTGGTATTCACAGACTTTATGGGTATCTACGGAAACTGCGTTATCATCGACCACGGTCTGGGGCTGCAGAGCCTGTACGCCCACTTAAGCAGCATCGATGTCAGTGTGGGACAGGAGATAGAGCGCGGTGACATTATCGGCCGCAGTGGCTCCACCGGTCTTGCCGGAGGTGATCATCTCCACTTCGGGATGGTTATTTCAGGTACGCCGGTAAACCCCATTGAATGGTGGGATCAGAACTGGGTTAAAAACAATATAACCAGCAAACTACCGCCCCGCTAACCGAACAGCAGAACCAATTCCCATATCCCGGGGCATACTGAACCAGTATGGCCCGGGATATGGATCCTGTCCATTAAGCCATATTCGCCTGACCTTACCCATCCATATCTGCACAACTTAGCCTGTTTTTTCTAAACACCATCTCCGATATTTGGTTGACTTTGTTTCTCGATATGGCATCTTTTAACCTAGATGTTGACTAGAATTAATTGAGCTGAGCTTAGCCTTTTTTGCTTTTCGAAGAGAACTGACGCGAATGCCTGTTGCCACCGACCGCATACTTTCTCTGCTCCAGCAACACTTTGGTGTCTGGGTCTATTCTGTCCAAGAGGCGCGGCTCAACTACTGTCCGACATGGCTCAATACTATTGTTGGCACCAGGGAAGAGACAACCCGCTCACCGCGAAGCTTTCTGCACCTTATCCATCCTGATGATCGTACTAAGTTAATAAAAAAACTGCACCTGCTGTACAGTGGCTCAACCACTCGAATCGAGTGTGAAATGCGCCTTATGTGCGTAGATAGACACATTCATCGTATCGAAATAAACGCGGTTGCGGCTGATCGCGATCAATATGGTATAGCTGATGCTATAATCGGAACAGCTACGAGTGTGCACGCGCGCTCTCTGCAGGAGGAATCCCTCTATGACCTGTGCCAGAACCTACAATCATCCGAAACGCGTTATCGCGCTCTGCTTCAGGATGCTAAAAGCCCCATTATTGTGCTGGATTCTAATACCAAGGAAATCGTGGATGTAAACAATTCTGCCTCGACGGTCACGGGCTACTCAAAAAGAGAATTGCTCGGAATGGGCATGAATGATTTGGTAGAGATACCGGATGACGCTCGACACTCCACTTGTGGTGAACGAGAGACCAGAAATGACATGAGCCTGATATGCAAGTCAGGGACGAAGATAGCGGTAGATATCAGTTGCAGTAATGTTAGTGTTCAGGATCGCAACCTCACCCAGTGTATTATTCACGATATTTCATTGCGCAAACACACGGAAGACACTTTACGCCACATGGCGAGCCATGACCCCCTTACCGGGTTACCCAACCGCACCATGATCGCAGATCAGCTGGAGAAAGCGCTACACAACGCGGATGCACTCGGACACGTAATAGCAGTGTGCTTTGCTGATCTCAACAAATTCAAGCATGTAAATGATGTGTTCGGGCACGAGGCGGGCGACATTATACTGAAAAACTTTGCTGCACGCCTTTCCGGTGCTATCCGGCATAGCGATATGGCGGCCCGCCTTGGAGGGGATGAATTTATATTTATCCTTGAAAACCTCCCAAATGCTGAGGCAGCTACGAAAATAGTAAAGAAAATTATCCCCCGCCTCAATTTCCCCTATGGTATAGAACACGAAAGCATAGAGGTTAACTGCAGCATCGGAATAAGCACCTACCCAACTGCAGGTTCAAGTTCGCTGGAGTTACTGCATAATGCAGATAAGGCCATGTATTACGCAAAAAAGAACGCACTGGATTACCACCTCTGGCCGGGGGAGACCAATGATGCCGGAGGCAGCTAGAAAATAGCAGCGAGACGTTCGTAAGACTGCTTAAGGCGCATGGAGAGGCAGAATAGCATCCCCTTCATCAGTCGGTTGCTCAGTTCCGGGTGCTGCCGATTTAAAATATCGAAACTGGACTGCTCCAGAATAAGCACACTGACATCCTCCAGCGCAGTAGCTGTTACCGGCCGCTCCTCCCGGGACAACAAACTCACTATGCCGATAAGAGATTCAGGTCCGTACACCCCTACCACTACCTGCTTACCTTTGAATTCAGTTTCCTTTTTGGTCTCAACACGTCCTTGCGTGATAAATGCGATAAAGGTGGACGAATCACCTTCGCGCCACAGATCTTCACCAGTCGCATAGCTACGGCATTTAAAAAACTCCTGCAGTTGAGTAATATCCTCCTCGGTAAGGAAGTGAAAGAAGCGGAAATCCCGCTTCATCTGCAGACAGTGATCCTCACAAACCGGTACCATTATTCCTTACCGTCCTCTTCTGCCTGTCGCTGTTTAAGCTCTTCAATCTTGGACTGCATCTCTTCCAGCAATCCGCCGATATCCTTTTTACGCAACACGCTGGAGTAACTGCTGCGATAGTTGCGTACCAGACTGACTTCTTCAATTACCACATCATACACCTGCCACTCATCATTACGCTGAAGCATTTTGTAAGAAATGGGGATTTCATCGCCACTTTCCATAGCTACATAGGTATCCACCATGGCGCGCCCCTCACGGATCTGTTCATTGCCAAAGCGGATCTCCTCATCGGTATACTCCCTGACCCGTCCAATATAGGTTTCTTCAAGCAGGAGGGCGAATAACTCAATGAAGCGCTCGCGCTCCTCATCTGAAACACGGTGCCAATAGGGGCCAAGCACTCCCTGAGACATCACCTCAAAATTAAATTTCTCACGTACCAGAGCGGTGACATTGTCGCGCCATTCCGAGGTGGAACCGATGGAGCGCAACTGTACAATAATTTTATCCACAGTCTGCTTGATTTCATGCGTCGGGCCGGTATCCTCTACTTCAGCGTCAATCCGGGTGTTTGCTCCCTTTGATGCTGAATCTTCTTCCGCACGAACGCTCGCGGGAATAAGCGAGTTCAGTGCCAACGTAAGAACACAGACAAATATCAGTCCAGCTATTCCAGACCTCATAATCAATCTCCACTATGTATATGCAAAAGGTAAAGAAATCAAAGCGACATATCTGCAAGGCATCACTGTTTAATCAGACCTGCGCGCCGCTGCAGATAGGCATCGCGCACAAAAAGATATGGGTCTAATTGTTCTTCCACAATACTTTCGTATGTATCTTTGTCAAGAGAGATAGCGTTTATCACATCTACCCCTTTGGCCACCATTCGTCCGTCGCGGTGCAGAGTCCAATAGAGAGGATCGGTGTAAAACTGAGGTACCATAGCAACGCCATCACGCAGTGTCGAGGAACCCAACAGGGGCAACACCAGATAAAAACCTTTTCCCACGCCATAATGCCCCAGCACCTGCCCCAGATCCTCCTCCTGTTTGCGCAGATCCCACCAATCCCTGGCCGGATCGTAAAAGCCGCCCACTCCAACGGTGGTGTTTATCAGGAGACGGGACACTTCGATCCCGCTTTGGGAAAACTTGAGCTGAAGCAAACTGCTTACTGCACGCAATGGAGTTTTAAGATTGTCAAACATACGCCCGAGGCCGGAACGGATCGGGGTAGGAACCACCCGGAATACTCGCGCTGCCGGCTTCAAGAGGTAGAAATAGCCTTTATCGTTAAGCCAGAATACCGCCCTATTTACCGGTTCAAGGGGGTCAGACCTCTCCTCGTCCCAATTTTCACCCCCGAACGGATCGTCAGAAAATGGATCATTGTAAACAGACCCATCCTCAGCGCTGGATTCCTGCGTTGTGACCGCCCCTGTTTCTCCTGCGTAGGGGTTTGCAGCCGCTACGGCGGAGGTGTGAGCAAGGAGAGCAAAAAACACTGACAGCAGTAACCCGAGGCCGGCAAAAACAGCGCTTTGTAGATTACATCGAGACATAAAAGTTGCACCAGGTTTCAACATCTAAGCACCTGAGTTAGTTTTCAAAGATATACTTGCTGAGGAGTTCCTCAAAATTAATTGCCGACTCGGTCTCATAGATCTCACCCCCATCCTCAATCAGATCGAGGGAGCCGCCGGGGAGAATACTGATGTAGCGATCCCCGATAATACCAGCGGTGCTAATAGAAGCGATACAATCTTCCTGCAACTTCACCTCGGGCTTAATGTGCATGGTAACCATCGCCTCGTATGTTTCGTGGTTGAGTTCGATATTGGCTACCTTACCTACACTCACGCCGGCTATATCCACCGTTGCCCCCTGTTTCAGTCCGGCAACGGAACCAAAGCGCGCATTGACCGTATAGGTCTTTTCGTTGAATATATTCACATCACCGAGTTTTACCGACATAAACACAAAGCTGGCAAAGCCGAGCAACATAAACAGGCCGACAACCACCTCTAGGTTAAATCGTTTCATAAAGAAAGGACTCCTCCGTTTCACTGCTGTATATCGGCCCCATAGTCTCCAGGACAAAGGAGCGGATCAGGGGATCATCAGATAATTGAAATGCCTCGGGCGACAAAGGTCCGTGCAGACGGGCACCCGCCATCAGGGCGACATAGTCCGAGAGCTTGAATATTTTTGGAACATCGTGACTTACTATTACAGCGGTATAGTTCAACTGCTGCTGGGTTTCATAAAACAGGCGGTATATCTCATTGCTTTTGTTTACGTCGAGCCCGGTGGTGGGCTCATCGAAAAAGACCACTTTCGGATCGAGCATTAGGGCTCGGGCAAGCCCGACGCGTTTCTTCATACCCCCACTTAGCTGGGCGGGAAATTTCTCCTCCTGCCCTTCAAGCCCCATAAGAGCAAGTTTCTCCTCCACCGCTACCTTGATCTCTTCTTCCCTGACGTGGGTACGCTCGCGTAGAGGGAGGGCGACATTGTCATATACACTCATGGAGTCAAACAGAGCGACATTCTGAAAAAGAACCCCGAAGGAACTGCGGATCTCCCGCATCTCTTTCTTGTTGCAGTTAACCAGATCACGCCCGAACACCTTAACCTGTCCACTATCAGGCTTAAGCAAGCCGAGCATGTGCTTTAAAATAACACTCTTACCCTGACCGCTGGCTCCCACAATAACTGTGGTGGTCCCGGAATAAATCTGCAGATTCACCCCATCGAGCACGGTCTGGGAACCAAAAGATTTACGCACATCCCCCAGCTCAATTATACATTCTCTTTCCTGCTCCAAACTAAACTCCATCAAACATCATCCGCCCCGGCATACAGGGCATAAATCATGGCGCATCAACCATACCGCTACAACATTATGGCACTTACAAGGTAATCCCACACCAGCACCGAAACCGATGCCATTACCACCGCCTTGGTAGTAGTGCGGCTCACTCCCTGGGCTCCAAAGCCGCCATCGCGCTCCAGATGCAGATAGAAACCACGCGCGGACGAGATCCACACCATAAGCAGACCAAACACGAAGGATTTGACTAAACCCATTTCCAGGTCCTGCCATACGACGTTTTTATACATCCCCTGAAAATAGGCGCCTGAACTCACATCAAAAAGATGCACCCCCACCAGATAGCCCCCGAATATGCCAACCACGTCGAAGATACACACCAGAAGAGGCATGGCAATGAGGGAAGCAAGGAGCTTGGGTGCAATAAGATAGCGAAAGGGGTCAATCGCCATACACTCCAGGGCGTCAATCTGCTCACTGTTGCGCATAATTCCCACTTCGGCACAGATGGCGGAACCGGCGCGCCCGATAACCATGAGTGCCGCGAGTACCGGCCCGAGTTCGCGAATGAGGCTTAAAGAAACGGCGGCACCCAGAAAACCCACAGAACCGAATTTGTTCAGGGTGTAGTACCCCTGCAGCGCCAACACCATCCCGGTGAACAGGCCGGTGAAAACAATGACATAGAGAGAATTAGCCCCGATAAAGCGAATCTGGCTGATTACAGGATACAATTTATACGGCGGTTTAAGCACCGCTATAACACTGGTCAGGAGAAATAATCCCAGGCGCCCGTACCATGCAAAGAAATACATGGTTTCCGCTCCGAGACGTTCAATAGATTCTGTTACCGATCTCATTATCGATACACCAACTTTCCGGCCCGCTGTTAACGCATCCGCCCGGGCAGCACTACTCTACTCACCCACGGCACATATCAATGGCTCTCTTCCTCCGGTTGCGTTCTCTGCAACTTCAATTCATGCAAACGGTCATGATAGTATAGTGTTGCGAGGTTGTCGAGCAAGATTGACAAGAGAAAACTAACATTTTTTGTAACTATTCAGCTGAAGAGTTGGCAATGCCCCTTTCAATGGGTGCATAAACCCATCCGTGGGTCTTATTGTCGACATCCGGAGCGACAAATGCTCCTTAAATGGGCACAGCAAACTCACATATAATTATTACTGAATCGTTACCAGGAAAACTAACATTTTTTTCAGCATTGCCCGTGTATTCTTGCAACGGCGTGCATATTTTGCCATATATTCACACATGCCGCGCGACATCGAGCAGGGATAATGCTATAGTTCTCGATCCGTAAAAAGCGCTTTAATTGATCCGGAATTTTGATACACAGGTTACCCCGGTACATAACGCCACATATATAATACCTTAATGTTTCTTTCTTGTCCTTTTGAACCAAATATCTGCATGTAAATCGCACAAGGAGTATATACCTATGACCACTTTTCTCACACTTTTGACAGTAGCGGTTATCAGCACCCTTTTTTACACCCCGGTTCCTGAAGAGCTAGTCCCCAAACTCGAATGGGCGGCGCTCGGAGTTCCTCTTGCACTTTTGTTGTGGCAGATGATTCAGATAAGCATCAAAGGTGCAAAAAAACAGGAGAAAGAAGACACAGCTGCAGCCCAGGCACAGCCGTCCGCTGCTGCGGTTGAACAGGATCCGCAAAAGCTTCAGGATGCCGCAGTTATTCAGTTCCTTGCACGTCTGCAGGACAAAGGACGCCTGATAGACTTTATCATGGACGATATGACACCGTATGGCGATGAACAGGTCGGTGCGGCCGCACGCATCGTGCATCAGGGGTGCCAGGAGGTCCTGGGAGATTTCTTCAAGATAACACCTCTGCATGATGGCGCTGAAGAAGAGAGCATCACCCTGGCCCAGGGGTATGACAGCGCTTCCTACCGCCTGGTGGGCAGTGTGCCCGAACAACCTCCGTACACAGGTGTAGTGTTGCATCGCGGCTGGGTTACCCACAGCGTTAACCTGCCGAGGGTAAGCGCTGTCGATCTGATGGAGGATGACGCCTATGTCATTGCCCCGGCCGAAGTGGAAGTCGATTCCGCTAAACAACCTTAATCTGCCGATCCTTAAACATCGATAAATTACTGACAGAGAGTCTGCTATGTCTGAATCACATATCAAATATTCCATCGGCATTGATCTGGGCACCTCCAACTCCGCCCTCGCCGTTGCCGAAATTGACTCCAACGCCCCTGCACACAGCATCGACATTACCCAACTCACGAGCCGCAAAGGGGTGGGCAAGTCCGGCATTCTCCCCTCGTGCATATATCTCGCTACGGAGGAGGAACAAAAGCATCTACCCCGGATCCCGTGGCAGGGGGAGCAAAGCTGTCGTATCGGTATGTTTGCGCGCGAGCACGGTGCCGAAGTGCCGGAACGCCTGGTAACCTCGGCAAAGTCGTGGCTGTGCAACTCCCACAACGATCCATACGAGGCCATCCTGCCGTGGCAGTCACAGCTGGAGGAGCGTAAAATCTCTCCCCTGGAGGCACAGAAAATCTACCTCGCATACCTGCGCCACAACCTTGAGCACCACATGCAGCAGCAAGGTGAAGAGCTGGATCTGCGCGAATGTCAGATAACCCTCACGGTACCGGCCTCGTTTGACGAAGTTGCGCGCCTCCTCACTGCCGAAGCCGCAGAGGATGCGGGCTGGGGAGAAGTCACCCTGCTAGAGGAACAGCAGGCGGCATTCTACCATTGGCTCGACACCAATGCGGAAACCTGGCGCGAGCAGGTCAGCGCCGGAGATGTGATTCTGGTGTGCGATGTTGGCGGCGGTACCGCAGACTTCAGCCTCATCGCCGTGACCGAAAAAGAGGGGAATCTGCACCTGGAACGGATCAGCGTAGGCAACCACCTCCTCCTTGGAGGGGACAATATGGATCTAGCTCTTGCCTACACCCTCAAGGATGAACTGGAACAGAACGGCAAGGCTCTCGACAATGCGCAGTTTCTCGCATTGATCCACGCGTGCCGTCAGGGCAAAGAAGCTCTGCTGAACGACGCTGAGCTGAGCAGCTACCCCATATCCATCGCCGGACGGGGCGCAAGCCTGTTTGCACGCAGCCGCTCCGTTCAACTCCAGCGCACCCACGTCGAGCAGGTGGTCATGGATGGTTTTCTCCCCATGTGTGGCATCGATGCCGTTCCGGAAGAAAACAGTGCCGGCCTCCAGGAGGTGGGTCTAAACTACACCGCCGATCCGGTAATCAGCAAACACCTGGCACGTTTTCTGGTCAACAGTCGCCGCAATGTAGACTCAGGGATGGCCCTCGGCGCGGAGATCACTACGTGCCAGAGTCACGACCAGGGCACTGATTTCATCTTCCCGAGTGCAATCCTCTTCAATGGGGGGATCTTCAAGGCCGATGCGGTACGACAGCGCATCATGGATCTGATCCAGAGCTTCTGCCCGGATCAGCCCCTGCGCCAGCTCAACAACGAAACCCCCGACCTTGCAGTAGCGCGCGGCGCTGCCGGTTATGGCCGTACCGTAGCGCGCAAAGAGGGAATCAGGATAAAGGCCGGAACCGCGCGTTCATATTACCTCGGCCTCCAGAGCGCCATGCCTGCGGTTCCGGGGTTGAAACCGCGCCTCAAAGGGGTATGCATCGTCCCCCAGGGGATGGAGGAGGGGACGGAACATCTCCTTGAAGGGCGCGAATTCGGTCTCATGACCGGTCAGGCGGCGGAATTCCGCTTCTTCAGCTCCGCCACCCGCGCCGGGGACGAAATGGGCGCCGAAGTGGACTCGATTGAAGAGCTGGAAGAAAGTGCTCGCCTCGAAGTGACCCTGGAAGGGGAGGAGCAACAGCGTCTTCCGGTCCAGCTCCTGAGCCGTTTTACCGAACTCGGCACCCTGGAATTGTGGATGAAGCACCAACCCAGCGCCAGACGCTGGAAAATCGAATTCAACCTGCGGGGGCAAGAACAGTAACTATGCCAACACCTACAGATAAACAACAAAGTCGCTATTTCATCGGCATCGACCTCGGTACCACCAACTGCGTTCTCTCCTATGTGGACCGGCGCAAGCCTGAGAAAGGCTCTCAGGTTCTGCCTATCCCCCAGTGGGACAACGCCACAAGCGTGCGGGCGCAGGAGGAGCTCCCCTCGTTTGCCTTCCTGCCCGTCAGTGCGGAACAGGAGCGCAACACCTCAAGGCGCGAGGACATTCCCGAACTCGATTCCGGTTGGATTCCGGGCGAATATGCACGCCAGCAACTCCCATTCAGCCCGGGACGGGTGATTCACTCGGCTAAATCGTGGCTCTGCCACAGCGATGTGGATCGTACCGGTGCGATCCTGCCCTGGCAATCCCAGGAGGTAGGCTCAGACAAACGCCTCTCCCCCGTAGCGGCAAGCGCCCTGTATCTGCGCTGGCTGCGTGACATATGGGATAAACACATGGCTGAAACCGAGGATGACGCGGCAGCATTCTGCAACCAGGAGATCGTGCTCACCGTGCCGGCATCCTTCAACGAAGCGGCGCAGGAACTGACCCTGCAGGCGGCGCGCGACGCGGGCTACCCCGACACTCTCCGCCTCATTGAAGAACCACAGGCGGCATTCTATTTCTGGCTCGGGAAGAAAGAAAATCTCACCATTCTGCACGACATGCTTGAGGAGCGCGCACACGCCCCCCTCAAGATCCTCGTGTGTGATATCGGCGGCGGCACCACAGACCTGAGTCTCTTCAGCGTCGTACCGGACAGGGAAGCACGCACCGGTCTGAAGATGGAGCGCCTGGCGGTGAGCGAACACCTCCTCCTCGGCGGCGACAATATCGACCTTACCCTTGCACACCTGCTCGAGCGCAAACTCGTCGGGGAAGAGAAGCGGGTAAGCCCCAAACAGTGGAGTCAGCTCCTCGCCCAGGCACGGGATCTGAAAGAGCGCATCCTGAGCGCAGATCCCGATGCAGACACCGATACCCAGAGTTTCCCCGTAACCATCTCCGGCTCCGGCTCCGGGCTGTTCGCCTCCACTAAATCTATCCGGGTCGAAGCTGACGAGGTCCGTGGGTGTATTCTGGAGGGGTTCTTCCCCCTGACGCGCGCTGAAGAACGCCCGCAGCTCAACAGTTCCGGCCTGCAGGAGTGGGGCCTGCCTTACGCCCAGGACAGCGCCGTATCCCGCCATGTGGCAGAATTTCTCGATGGCCAGAGCATCGATGCGGTGTTGTTCAACGGGGGTAGTGTCACCCCGCCATTGTTACGCCAAAGGTTGCAGGGATTACTCCAGGGATGGCAGGGAGAAGCCCGCCCCCTGCGCGAGCTACACAACGAGGCGATCTCCCTGGCGGTAAGCCGCGGAGCGGCTCGCTACGGCTGGATAACCTCACAGAGCCGGAGTGAACGCATCACCGGCGGCTATCCACACTCCCTCTACCTCGAAGTGCACGGGCGCAAAAAAAAGGAGCGCACCCTGGTTTGTATCCTCCCCAAGGGGATGGAAGCAGGACACAGCCTCAAGATCGCAGAGCCTGAGTTCGACCTTCTTGTCAACCAGCCGGTACGTTTTCAATGCTGCTATGCCCTGAAACGCCAACAGGATCGCCCCGGCACCCTCACCACCTGGAACCGGGATGAATTCCGACCCCTCCCCACGCTCGAAACCGCCATCCACCTCGATGCAGAGCAACCACGTCCGGCGAATAATCGGGTGCGTGTGCGTCTCGAGGTAAGCCTGAATGAGCTGGGCCTGCTACAGATATACTGCGTAGCCGTCGATGGCAACGGGCGCTGGCGCCTTGATTTCAATCTGCGCAAAGAGGTGGAGGAAAAGCCCCGCTCAGACGCGGCTGCGCCGCAGAGCAGGGAGATCAGTGCAGAGGTGCGCGCGGCAACTCCATACATTGAAGCGGTTTACGGCAAGAAAAAGCGCGCTGACCTGCCGGATATCAAACCCAAACATCTGCCGCGGGAGCTAGAACAACACCTGGGGAAGCGCGACACCTGGGACAGCACCACCCTGCGCCAGCTCTGGCCCGCCCTCAACGCCGGTATCACGCGCAAAACCCGCAGTGTCGAGCACGAAAACACCTGGCTCTACCTCGCCGGTTTCACCTTGCGCCCCGGCTACGGTGTGGAGCATGATGACTCGCGCATCGAACAGCTGTGGCGCCTGCAGCAGCTCGGCATGGCATTCCCCAAGGAGAAGCGGGTACAGAAGCAGTGGTATCTGCTGTGGCGCCGTGTCGCGGGGGGACTCAACCGCCAGCGCCAACAGCAGTTATTTGATGCGATTTTCTCCGTGCTGCAGAATCAGACCGAACCGGAACCCGAGATGGTGTATCTCGCCGGAGCGCTGGAGCACCTTAGCCCGGAAACCAAGCGCGATCTGGTGCAGATTTTCAGCAAGCGCCTGCTCAAAAAAACCCTCAAACACGCCCCGCCCTACACCTGGGCGCTGGGACGTCTTCTGAGCCGCACCCCTCTATACGCCGGACGCGAAAGCATCATCCACCCGCGCGAAGTGGAGCGTCTATTCGAACGCATGGAGTCCCTCGACTGGGGCACTTCAACCTTGAGTGGCCTTAACGCTATGTTCTCACAGGCGGCGCGCTGCACCGAGCAGCGCGACATCGATGTCGATCCCGACCTGCGCCGGCGCATCGCTTCGAAACTTAAAAACAGCGGCGCTTCCCCCCATCAGGTTGAAGTAGTGGAACACTACGTTGCCATAGATGATGCGGACCGCACCCTGCAGTTCGGCGAAGCCCTCCCGGCCGGGTTGGTTCTGGCGCGTTCGTGAGCTGAGTAACGGGAGAGGCAAGGGCAGGCACAGGGGCCTGCCCCTGCAGATCAAACTACAGACATAAGGCAATGAAAGGCTGAGGAGAATGACACAAATAGAGTTTAAACTCGAAGGCAGCCCGCACATCGAGCTACATCAACTCCTCAAGGTCACCGGCCTGTGCGGCAGTGGGGGGATGGCCAAGAACCTCATTGATAGTGGGGAGGTGCTGGTCGACGGTCAGATTGAAACGCGCAAGCGATGCAAAATCGGACCCGGACAACAGGTTACCTTTGACGATACCACTGTGAGCGTGGGGAGCAGCACCGGCACCTGAGCCGCACATGCCCTGCTCAGCTTTTGCGGCGGGTCTGAAGCTCTTTGACCTCGTCATAGAGGGCCCCTAACCCTTCGGCGCGAAAACAGCAACTGCGTACCTGCTGATTCCCCTGCGCATCGGTCTGAACCCAGTCGATCACCTCAACCCCCTTGCGTACCGCGCGGCTGAAGCCCGAGGCTCCCAGGGCCAGAAGCTCCTGCCACATATCTTCGATATCGAGCAGATCAAAGATTACAACCTTCTCCTGCGCCGCACGCTCGCGCACGAAGTACTCGAGTAATTCACATTCATACACTCCATCGGGGCGCTTCCAGCGGATGAAACAGTGCGCGGGTTCGCGGCGCTGGGCGATCTCTTTGAGCAGTGTGTCTTTATCCATAGATCATCTCCCCATTTATTAAGGGTACAACTCGCAATTGACATTCACACGGAATCTACCTAGTCTTAACCTTAAAATTCAATGTGATGGCTTCACAGAAAACTACAGGAGAAACAGTCATGGTTGTGGCAAAAAAAGGAGATACCGTCAAGGTGCATTACACCGGGCGGCTGGAAAACGGCGAGATATTTGACTCTTCAGACGGGAAAACCCCTCTGAATTTTATCGTGGGACAGCGTGAAGTGATCAAGGGCTTTGACGAAGCCGTGGAAGGGATGATCGTAGGAGAGGAGAAAACCGTCACCATCGAGCCGGAGAAGGCCTACGGTAAATCAAAGGATGAACTGATCCAGAAGGTTCAGCGCAGCGAGATGCCGGAAGGGCTGGATTACTCCGTGGGGAATCAGATCGAGATCACCAAACAGGATGGTTCTCTGTTCTACGTAATGGTGAAGGAAATTAGTGACACCGATGTGAGTCTTGATGCCAACCATCCCCTCGCGGGCAAACGGCTGGTGTTTGATCTCCGCATGGAAGATATCGTCCCTGCAGAAAAGCAGAACGATGATATATCCGGCATGATGATGAACCAGATCAAGGAGCAGCGGCGCAAAACGAACTGAGCCTTACCCCCACAGATATATTTGCGCACCCCATACCGGATAGATTCAGGGAGAGACTGTTGAATACCGCCAAGAAAATAACTCCGGAAACCACCACCGACATCGAACAACTGGTGGGCAAAATTCAGGGCTTTGGCAAGGAGAGTATCGAAGATATCCTCCATCTCATGGCCCATTCAGTCAATCTGCTTACCGGGCATAATCGACTGCGCATATATCTGGAGGATTTCACCCAGGGTAGCCTCAGCTGTGCCATCGCCACCGGGCCTCTGGCCGAGGATCTGCAGCGCATGAACTTTCCCATCAACACCCTGGAGTTCACTACTTCAAAGGTGTATGTAAACCAGGAGGAGATCAAGCAGAGCGATACCGGTGCCCTGGGCAACCCTAAGGAGGTTAATTTTACCCAGCGTTTCAACATCAGTGCCACTTATGTTCTCCCTCTGTTACATAAAAATCGCTCGATAGGGGTGCTGTGTGTTGACAGTACACGCAAAGGACGGATTCCATACGAACTGCAACAGCAGAAACTAAAAAAATTCCTCTCCCAGGTGGTGCCCAACCTCGATATCGCGCGCAAATACCACCAGCAGCTCCTCCTGGCGCGCCGCATCGATGAACGCAAGAACCGCGAAGCAGCCCAGCATATGATGAAATCGGCGGTGCGTCTGGTGAAAAACCTCACCCTCGCCTCGGTGCTGATTCCTGCCCCTCTTGGATCGGAGGGGGATGCCCAGGGTCTGCGCATCCTCACCTCATATTCACGCGAATCAAGCGCGCGCAAGCTCTACGAGGATAAGCAGATGATCAGCCTGCAGAAGGGGGAATCCCTGCTGTCGCGCTATATAGCCAACGATGGTACCATTGTGGATGAACGCTTCCTCTCACCGCTGTACTTCTCTAATCTGGCAGCAGAACCCCTGCAGAAACGCTACCTCACCGAAGAGCTGGGGCTGAAATCACTGTACGCGGTGCCGCGCTATGCGTCGCGCAGTCGGCGTATTATCTGCGTGGTTAACTACTACACCGATAAAGGCTACAACTTCACCGATTTTGAGCGCGGACTCCTTGATTCCCATGCGGAGATGGCAGAACGGGTTATCCGCGAGATCGGTGGGGAGCACATGGAGATCCGGGTGCTGTCGGAGATCAACGACCTCCTGCAGGAGCGCTTCAAGGGGCTGCAGCCGTTTCTGAACCGGGTGCTGTCCAAAGCGACGGAGCTGATCGGGGCAAACACCGGGAGTATTGCCCTGGTACAGGAGCGCGAAGACGGGGCCTGGCTGGTGGTGGAAGATGAAGATGGGAACATAATCGGCGCAAAGAGCAAGGAGTGGTACAAAAAGTATATTCCCCCCAACCGCGTCGGAGGTATGGATCTGCCGCGAGAGCAACGCAGCCTCACAGGCTACACCGCACACACCGGTCTGCCTCAGATGATCCCAAACACCGAAGATCCCGACACCAACGGATTCTACCGCCACCTCACCGAAGCGATAAAAAGCGAGCTTGCGGTGCCGGTGATTGTAGACAACAAGGTGGTGGCGACCATATGCCTCGACAGTATCAAGCCCCACTACTTTACCAGCGAGCACAAACGGATTCTGCGTATTATCGAGCGTATGATCGGGCGCTACCTGGTGGATCTGCAGCAGATCGCCGCCCTCACCCAGGAGGTCTCGCAGCTTCGCCAGGATGTTACCTATAAAGACCCGAAGATATCATCCTACAAACTCGGGAACATCATCGGCAACTCACCCAGATCCAATGAAGTGGTCAACTTTATTCAGACCATCACCCCGATGGTATTCAACCGTGTTGCGTCGTGGAACTACAGCACCAACGAAGATACCGCCCTCGGGCTTCCGTCTATCTTTATCACTGGCGACACCGGCAGCGGCAAGGAGTTCGTGTTCAACAATGTCTATTCACGTCTGAATGAGATGTACCAGGCCCGATTTAAGAATGGGCGCCAATTACCCGTTAAAAAGAGCAATATTGCCGCCTACAGCGGTGAGCTCACCTACGCGGAACTCTTCGGTAACAAGCGCGGGGCCTTTACCGGCGCGCACACGGACAGGAAAGGGATTCTGGAGGAAGCCAACGGCGGAGTGGTGTTTCTGGATGAGATTGGTGATGCGGACCCGAAAACCCAGGTACAACTGCTGCGCTTTCTCGACAACGGCAGTTTTGTGCGCCTCGGAGAGAATAAAACCCGCTTTTCTCACGTGCTTCTGATCGCCGCGACGAACAAAAATCTCCCCGAACTGATCAGGAAGGGGCTGTTTCGTGAAGACCTGTTCCACCGCCTCTCGGAACTCACCCTAGAAGTCCCGTCCCTGAATGAGCGGCGCGAGGACATACCCGACCTCAGCACCCACTTTATGGGCAAGCTCCACCGAGCGTACAAAAATCCCAATAAGGATGATGCTGACCCCCCGGTACTCGACAAAGCGGCACGTTACATGCTGCAAAACCACCACTATACCGGGAATATGCGTGAGTTGCGCTCCATCCTCCTGCGTGCGCTATTCTTCCGGCGTGCAGATATCATCGGTGCCGATGACATCCGCCGCGCCATTGGGACACCTATGGCCACAGCGGAGGCTGATGTTTCCCATGACAAAATCAATGAAGGGATGGCACAACGGGTGTTCACCTCCATCGTTAATGGAGAGGAGGATTTCTGGAGTGCAATCTACACCCCTTATTCCGCCAACGATCTGCCTCGGGATGCGGTTATCGCTACCGTCGATCTGGCACGAACCCACGGAGCCACTACCATGCCTGCTATCGCCAGGACTCTCAAAGCATGCGATCCCACCAGTGACCGCAGTGAAGAGCGCAAAACCTTCTTCCGCTTTAAAAACTTTTTGTATAAAACCATCCGCATTACGTAACTTTTCAGTAAAGGCCTGTGGCACCCAACGGGACAAATACTGAAGAGTTTCCGCATTAAATTCAGATCAGCTGGTGCAGAAGTTCTTCAACCTCCTGCCGATCCGCATCGCGCCATGGTCCGATGCACACAAACCCCATCTGCTCATGGGTAAGGCAGGTTGCTGCCGCGTGCGCCACGGCCGCCGCATCCACGTTACTCCACATATGCAGGTCATCGGCAAGGGTGCGCATATGTCCACTAACCACCCCCCAGCCATAGCGTCCCGCCAGCTCCTCGACGTTGTCGCGGCTGAAATCCAGATGATTAAACGCATTGCGCACCACCATGTCGAGATATTCCTGTTCAGGCTGGTTGCGTACCTGAGCCATAACCTCAATCAGCGCCTGCACCACCGCTACCAGGTTTTCGGGTTCGGTGGAGAGGTCAATGGAGAAACAACCACAGTCGGGATATTCCTCCAGGCTAGCCTCCACACTGTAAGTTAGCCCCGCATCTTCGCGCAATTTCTGCATCAACAGGCTCGCGCCCCCTTCGCCGAGCATGCGGCGCAGCACGCGCAGCTCCGGCGCGTGGGGATGGTCACGTGCGCCAGTACGCCATGCGAGCTGCAGCGTAAGTTGAGAATCGGAATCCTTGACCCAGTCGAGACACGGGCCGGAGAA
>JAWOFA010000102.1:0-4323 GCA_046482505.1 Desulfuromonadaceae bacterium
ATGATTAACGCCTCTCTGCAGGGTGCCCGTAAAAAGGAAATCTTATTATGTCTCAACCGCAATTGCCGCTGCGTGCCAATATCGCTGCCATGGAAGGCTATGTGCCGGGGTTTCAGCCGCCGGATGCGGCGAGTTGGATCAAGCTTAACACCAATGAGAATCCCTATCCCCCTTCACCGCAGGTGAGTGCCGCCATTGCGGCTGAACTTGGGAAGGCGGGGGAGAATCTGCGCCTCTACCCCGATGCGGGGAGTGTCAAGGCGCGCGCTGCGGCGGCTCAACTCTATGGTTATGACCCTGAATGGCTCATTATGGCGAATGGTTCCGATGAGTTGCTCAATAACCTCATCCGCGCCTTTGCCGACCCCGGCGATGAAGTGGCCTTTGTGGAGCCCTCCTATTCATACTATTCTACCCTGGTGGAGATTCAGGGGGCGCGTTCGCACCGCTTTACCCTGGACGAGAACTTCAATCTCGCGGATTTCCCCGCGCGCTATACTGGTAAATTGTTTTTCCTCACCAGCCCGAATGCGCCGCTGGGGTTTTCCTTCTCGCGCGAGACCATCGCCGATCTGGCGTCCCGCTGCAGCGGTATGCTGGTGGTGGATGAAGCCTACGCCGATTTTGCTTCCACCAGCGCCATCGACATGGTGCGTGAGTTCCCTAATCTGGTGGTGACCCGCACCTTCTCTAAAAGCTATGCGTTGGCCGGGATGCGCCTCGGGCTTGCAGTAGGGCATCCGCAGGTAGTGGCAGCGCTGGATAAAATCCGCGATCACTATCACCTCGATCGCCTCGCCCTCGTCGCAGCACAGGCGGCACTGCAGGATCAAACCTGGCTTCAGGAGCATGTGGCGCAGATATGTACTACGCGGGAGAACTTCAGTGCCGCGCTCGAACACAGCGGCTATTGCGTTCTGCCGTCAGAGGCCAATTTTGTGTTTGTCATCCCGCCGGATCGCGATGGGGAGCGGGTTTACACCCTCCTCAAGGAGCACAAGATTCTGGTGCGTTATTTCACCCGCCCCAACCTGTGCCACGGGGTGCGGATCTCCATCGGCACACCACAGCAGATGGATGCCGTGCTGCAGGCGCTGGGAGCAACATAACCCCCCTCCGCAACACTGCTGCTTTTTTGAATATTACCCGCACCCTGCGTGCATAAATAGAAGGTCTTTGTATGTCTCAAGCTCCACTCCTTACCACTTCGGCTGAGGTGGTCGATCTCGCTCGATCCTTAGGTAAATATCCGGTTATCGCGGTTGATCTTGAAGGGGATTCCATGCACTCCTACCAGGAGAAGGTTTGTCTGCTCCAGTTCAGTTGGGGGGAGGAGACCGTCCTCGTGGATCCTATTGCAGGAGCGGACCTGAGCCCTCTGCTGGAGCCCCTCGCCGATCCGGATATATGCAAGATATTCCATGCCGCCGACTATGATATCCGCTGCCTGGCGCGCGATTTCTCTGTCCGGATTCGCGGCCTGTTCGATACCATGATTGCGGCGCAACTTCTGGGGGAGCCCCGCGTAGGTCTGGGAGATATCCTGCACAAGTATTTCGGCGTAGAGATGGATAAGCAGTATCAGCGTGCCGACTGGTCGAAGCGTCCCATCTCTGAACCAATGCTCCACTACGCTGCAGAAGATACGCGCTATCTCGAAGATCTGATGGGTATTCTGCGCCGCAAACTGGAGGAGAAAGACCGGTTGTGGTGGGCGGAAGAGGAGTTCCGTCTGCTGGAGCAGGTGCGCTTTGCCCCACCCGAGGGGCCGGCGTGTCTTCAGGTGAAAGGGGCGGCAGCGCTCAATCCGCGCCAGCTCGAAGTTTTGGAGCAGCTTATCAACTGGCGCAACGCCAAGGCGCGCAGGCGAGATCATCCGGTGTACAAGGTGATGTCAAATAAAGCCCTGCTGGCGCTCGCTGCGGCGATGCCGCGCACCGAATCACAGTTGGACAAGGTGGATACAGTGCCGCCGAAGCTGCGCCAGCGCCATAGTGGGATAATCCTGGAGTGTGTTGCCAGCGCTCTGGAGCGCCCCCAGGAGGAGCTGCCCGTGCCGCCGCAACGCCAGCGGCGCGAGATTGATCCGGCGGCGGAGGAACGCTTCAAACGCCTCAAACAGTGGCGCAGTCGCAAAGCGCAGGAACTGGAACTCGACCCGGGGATTCTGGTGAACAACAGCATCCTCAACCGGATCGCCTATATGCAGCCGCGGCATAGTGACGAGCTGGCCGAGATTGAAGGGATGCGCCATTGGCAGCGCCAGGTGCTGGGGCCGGAATTGGTGGCTGAACTTAGGAGCTGAGGGCGGCTATGACCAATTGATCAATCCTCGGCAGGCTTTCCACCAGGGTATCTATCTGGAGTTCTGAGAAATTGATGTCCGGGCAATGTTCCCTGCAGTGATCCAGACAGTCCGGATCCTGCACCATGCTATGACTCAGGTGAACAATCTGCACCATCAGTCTGTTTTCTTCCGCTGTGTCGGGCTTATCGTAATGGCGGATAGTTGCGTAGACGGCAGAGTGAAGATTCCAGCGCCGCGCAAGCAGGGCCCCGGTGTTCTGGTGGAGTTTTTTTATTTGCGTGTTTATATTGTTATCCTTGGTGTTTTTATCATCCAGGAGCTGCAGCAGGGCAACCTTGCCCACGTTGTGGAGCAGGGCACAGGTGTAGGCAAGCTGCGGATCTTCCCCCAGTTGAGTGGCGATCTGTTCAGCGAGCAGGGCACTGCTCAGGGCATGCTGCTGAAGTAGTGCAACGGTGCCGGGCTGATGGGGGCGGTCAGCCGTAGCCGCTTTGGATCGGATGATCCCGGTCAGATGTTCGGGGGCGATGTGCTGTTCCGCATCTTTCAGCGATGAAAACGGGTTTCCTCCCGAATGTTGACCGGCATTGAGGACACGCAATACATGCACCGTCAGAACTTGATCGGTGCGCGCAATCTTAAGTATCTCGTCATCGTTCTGGGGGTGCCACAGCTTTTCGAGTCTGGCTACCAGGGTGGGAAGTATAGGCATGTAGAAAGAGCGGGTCGCCATTTTTTGCGCAATTGTGCGCAGCAGATTTTCATCTGTTGAGGCCGCCCCCTCGTCACTTTGGAGCGCTGCTGTAATTACATCCTCTTCAGATATCTTTACCGGACCTCTGACAACCTGTTCCGGCAGTCTGGAACTGAATTCAAACGAGCCACTGGTCCAGGATATGGCATCTGCTACCGCTTTGGCTGCCAGCGATGAAACAGCCTTGCTCAGGTGGTTTTTGTCCAGAATATTCTTTTTAAGCAGGCTGGTGGTAAAGCCGATGTCGTTGCGTTGGCTGTCTTTAAGAAGGAAGGCAGCCCATGCCTTGGTGAGATCTCCATTGTGAACCAGGAATTCCGCCAGACGCTCCCCGCTTTTATTGGAAGCGATGTAATCGAGCTTGCCACTATTAAAGTATAGGTTTTTCTCGATACCGGCCCTGGTTAAAGTCAGGGTACCGGTGTTTTGCTGTAATTTACACTGGCGCAGGATCTCCGGGACGGATATACGTGAGAGTGAGCCATGAGTCGTCTGCATTGCATTCTCCTGGGCTGGCGGCTCCGGTTGAAGCCGAACATCGATATTTAAATAACCCTCTGGACTTTGCCTGAAACGCTTAGATTATAACACCCGTATTTAGATATATCCATCTTCCTGATTTTTGCACCCTTGTTATAGTGGAGAAACTCGTGCCCTCAAACCGCGCCCTGGCAAATTTCTTTTTTGAAATAGGCATGCTGAAAAAAACCCCCCGCAGCGGGTTTCAATTTCTTGGCTCCGGAGCCGAATCGGTGGCGGAACACTCCTACCGCACCGCCATGGTGGGATACGCCCTCGCCCGCATGACCCCGGAAGCAGACAGCGCCAGGGTGGTGCTGATGTGTCTGTTTCACGACGTGCCCGAAGCGCGCATGGGGGATCTCAACTATGTAAACAAGAAATATGTGAATGCCGACGAAGAAAAAGCCGTGCGCGATCTGGCGCGAACCCTCCCTTTCGGCGATGAATATCAGGCAACTCTCGCAGAGTTTGGAGATCCACAGAGTAAAGAGGCAATCCTGGCGCATGATGCGGATCAGCTTGAGATGATACTCTCTCTCAAGGAATATAAAGACCTCGGTAACCGCTATGCCGACGAGTGGTATTCCATCGCGCGCAAACGCCTGCGCACCGAACTCGCACTCGAGCTCGCCACCACCATCTGGGATACCGATTCGAGCATGTGGTGGTTCGACGGCAAGAGCGACTGGTGGATAAATGGCAAGCCTTCTGAAGAGTGATGCTTTAGCAAAAAGCATTA
>JAWOFA010000104.1:0-6464 GCA_046482505.1 Desulfuromonadaceae bacterium
TCGGTAACCGGGCGCTCATCCTTTACAGGCAGAACACATACAACTTCAGTATCGGTGTCTCGCTGGCGTGGATGAATACCAAAGCGCACCATTTTATCCCCCGCAGGGGAGGTAAAAGACTCAATAAAAAAGGCATGCAGCGCCGAAGTCCTGGCGCCGGTATCGATCTTGGCTTTAATGCGCTTTATCCCGAGATCAGGCAGGCTGAGCCATTCGCGCCATCCCAGGCATAGGAGACCATGTTCTGTATCATTAGCATCCGTATTACGTGTAGCCCTTTCCATAAAATACATTCATCCACTGAGGTTTAGGAGTCGATGGTGCAAAACTTGATTACGCTAAATGATTATCAAGGGCAGTAAAAAAGTCCGTGTTACGTGCTTGTAGCGTAAGGCACATAACACGGACTTGCGTGTTTCCTCACCCGCCGAAGCTGCCGTTGTTCAAAGCAGTAAAACACTTAATTTCCTTCAGGGCCGGGCGGTTATTTTCTAACCCACTATTCCGGAATTACCGGGATATTTGTGGTTTCACCCTTATGGTTTCGCAGGGTATACTCCTCTTCGCCACGTTCGACAATATAATAATCGGGCATCAGAGGGATTTTGCCGATATTGGTGGCAAGGACATACATGGGCTGGGCTAAACCGGTGGTATGTCCACGTATGGCATCGCGAATCAATTCGGCACCCTTCTCAATCGGAGTGCGGAAATGGTCAATTCCCGGAGCAGGTTCGCAGTAGAATACATAGTAGGGGCGAATCCGGATACGAAGCAATTTCTGGTGCAGCTCACGGAATACCGGCACAGTGTCGTTGATCCCCTTCAGCAGCACCGCCTGGTTGCCCACATTAACTCCACACTGCATCAGATCATACACCGCCCTGGCGGTCTCTTCGGTGATCTCCTTGGGATGATTGCACTGGGTATTGAGCCAGATCGGCACCTTGTGGTAACCACCGAGAACCTTCTTGAGCCCCTCATCGATACGCTGGGGGAGCACAATAGGAGTGCGGGATCCGAAGCGGATCATCTCTATATGCGGCATCTCGCGCAATTTGCGGATCAGGTACTCAATCTTATCATCTTCAAGGAGAAATGGATCGCCGCCGGTGATGAGGATATCACGCACCTCCGGATGTTCTGAAATCCACTTCAGACCCTCATCGACATTGAAGTCGAGTTTCATACTCCGATCCACCACCAGCTCTTTGCGGAAGCAATGGCGGCAGTAAATACCGCACCCCTGGGTAACGGTAAAAGCCACGCGATCCTTGTACTGGCGCGCAATACTGTCGGGTCGAACTTCTTCGGTGGCGCGATTCTCTTTCCACACGAGATAATCTTCCATACCGAACTTGTTCTGCATCTCAAGCTTGGAGGGGATCACCTGCTTGCGGATCGGACACTCCGGATCATCCGGATCCATGAGGGAAGCAAAATACGGCGTGGTACCCCAGACCGTTTTATTGCTCTCAAGGATTTCGCGCTCTGAATCGGTGAGGTTTACATACTTCTCCAAGCGTTCAATACTATTTACAAACGATTTTAGCTGATCACGCCATTCCATAGAATAGTTCTCCTGTCGAATTGATGTACATTTTCATGGATTATGGTAATGCATAGATTGTCGCCATTTGTGCCTTTAAAGACAACCTTCGCATAAAAAAATATAAAATAAAAGAGATCTGCACGAAACCCAGACAGGGCGAAGGGGGGTTACATATCTGAATCCGGGCCACCCAGGGAAAGGAAAATGGAGATGGCATCCAAAGCAGTTCCGGCTTGTCTGGCAAATTCAAACGTAACTATTCACTATAATTGTCAGTGAGTTGGCTGTGCCCATTTAAAGGGCATTTGTCGCCATGGACGGCGACAATGAGCCCCACGGATGGGTTTATGCGTCCCTTGAAATGGGCATTGCCAACTCTTCAGCTGAATAGTTACATTCAAACAACGCCTGCTGGATTTCAAGCTCAATGAATATAATATGGCGCCTGCAAAATTTCTACTCAAATGATTGGCGTGCTAAGCATTTAAGCAGAATACAGCTTTTAAGTCAACAATACAGACAGCATTCATTAATCTTGTTGAAAAGAGTTCTGTATCAATACTGGAATTCTCTCGCGGCTGCGCCCGTAACCCCGAGCCTCTACAATTATGTAACCACTACGAACATTTCTCGCTGCGTCTTCATGTGAGGGGAATTTGATACTGTAGCTCAGTACTGTCTTTTCTCCGGGCGCAAGGGTGCGCTGCACCTCCCCTTCCGCCTCCAAACCTTTGACGGTTGTACGCGCAGAAAGCTGCTTGAGATCACGGTTCGAAAGATTAGCCAGTTCAAGCTCAACACGCCGTTCACCACCTTCAGGAGGAGGCACAATTTCTAAACGTGCTGGCTCCACCTGCAGCTCAGGCTTGATATGCGCCGTAACACTCAAGGAGACGGCATTGTGATCCATATCGTTGGAATAAACAACAATTCTGCGCTTAACCTCGCCACGCATACGCGCAGTTTTAAAGCGAACCAGCAATTCTGTATCCTCACCAGGCTGGAGGGTTTCCGCACTGACCAGTGCGGCAGTACATCCTCATGAACTGCGAACGCGCTGTACTTCAAGGGGCTCATCTCCCACGTTGGAGATGCCGAAACGATGTTCCACTACTTCGCCGGCATATACCTCTCCAGCAGAATACTTTTCGGCATCTATCTGCATGACCGGTCCAGCCTGGGCTGAAAAGGGAAATGCCAACAGAGTAAATAATAAAGCCGCGGACATCACCAGACAAAGATCCGTGTAAGCAAAATTTTTTCGCTCCAAATAGATTTTCACTACACCCCTCCTTTCAATATATACATGTTCAGATTATTTGTGTTTCAACTATTTCAGCATCCGCTACAGTTCGTGGCTTGTGCTGACTGTGGTCTGCATCCGAGTTCGAAGCATTGCACATACAAATTTTTCTAAACTTACCCCTCTATTGCCCACTTGTAACGTTGCGTGCGCTTCACTCATAAAAGGTCAGTTCCTCTGTTGATAAATTGACAAAAGTTCCCCTGCTTGCTATAGAATTGCTGTGGGATTTCACCCTTTTACTTGCATCTCAATTTCTCATTCAAAGACCTCACTATTACCATGAAATTACTCTATTCCAAAGAGCATATTGCCGCCGAAGTAGCGCGACTGGGAGCAGAAATCAGCCGTGACTATGCAGGGCGGGATATTGTTGCAGTAGTAGTCCTTAAAGGCGCTGTCATATTTGCAGCGGATCTGCTACGCAATATCAGCATTCCAGTCACCCTTGAGTTCATCCGGGCTGCAAGCTACCACGACAACACCCACTCAAGCCGTGATGTCAAAATAAGCATGGATCCCCATAGCGACATTACAGACAAACATGTTATTATCGTTGACGATATTCTCGACAGTGGGCATACCCTGAAAGCCCTGAGCCGTCTTTTAAGCGAACACAATCCGGCATCGTTGCGTCTGTGCACCCTGTTGGATAAAAAGGAACGGCGAGAAGCCGACATAGAAGCAAACTACGTGGGAATGGAAACCGAAAATAAGTTTGTTGTAGGATATGGTCTTGACCTTGCGGGCAAATATCGTCACCTCGGACAGATATATACCATCTAGATCCTTCAGCTCACTCAACCCTGCCCTGTAAGAGCGTACATATAAGATCCAAAACAATTAAACCCTGACCCCCAGTTGGAGGCTGTTACCACATATGATTATACAGTGCGAAAAATGCGAAACCACGTATCGATTTGATTCTGCCCGACTCCAGAATGGTGAGGCACAGGTACGCTGTATCCGTTGTGGCAACGTATTTACAGTTGACTCCCTATCGGACCTCGGGGAAGATTTTTTAAATACTGAAGCAGCCGGAAAAAAACAGAAGAGCCTCGACCAGGAAGTGAGTCCCGCTTCTGTACCAGCAGACACTTTTGCAGATACCGCGGATGAACAAACCTCCTCCCCATTTGATTCACCCTCTGACATTCCCGCCCCGCCACCCGACTTTACCCTGGATAGCCACGCAGACGAGGATCATGAAGAAGAAGATTTCTGGACCAGCCCTTCAGAGTTCAGTTTTGATTCTTCCGAGACCGACACAGACACCACCGCGAAACATTTAACTTCTGGAGATGAATCTGACCAACCTCCTGAGAGCGACCCCAATGAGTTCATCTTCGAACCGCTGGAAGAAGATGAAAATATTGCAGGCATGTCGGAAAAGGCACAAGAGCATCCTGCAAAAGAACCAGATTCTGCACCTTCGTCGGGATCCCACAGTAAAAAAAGGCCGAAAGCCAAGAAAAAAGGCTCTAAAGCTCTCCTGATTGTGCTGATTATCATCCTCATCGGGGCCGGAATTTACGCGTACTATTTCGTCGCCCATGGAGTAACCAGCGTGCCGCAACTAATACTAAAAGCCGAACAGCAAATCGATCAGCTCCTCAACCCTGAGCCTGAGGCCCCGGAACCAGCTATCAGCATACGCAGTGGTGATAATTTCTACATCAGCAACGAACGTCTCGGCTCCCTGTTTGTAATTAATGGGAGCGTGACCAATATCAGCAATCAACCACAGGGAGAAATTGCGGTAAAAGCCACCCTGTACTCTTCTGATGGCAGGAACCTGAGAAGCTCTAAGATATTTTGCGGCAATCCAATCACCAGAGAGGAGCTTCGTTCCGAATCGTGGGAGAGCCTGCAGGAGCGTATGTCCAACAAGCTAGGCGCCGGACTCTCCAACGTTTCCGTGCAACCCGGCGAGTCAATCCCTTTCTGCGCTGTTTTCCGCGAATTACCTGAGGATTTTGCTGAATTCAGCATCAGCAGCGCTGAAGCCTCTGCAGCCAGCGCAAGCAAATAATTTACACGCACAGTCCGCCCATGCGCGGGCTGTGCCCTCGCCCTGATTATCACCTCCCTGCCCAATACATACTATGTTACATATCTTGATCCCATCGCCCTCCCTTCTCTACCTTCATTAACTCCAAAAAAAATAATACACTGATTGTTTAGCCAAACTAAAAGCAAACAAAAAACTTGCACATAAAGCCTACATTGGCTATTCTTGGTCCCTGCAATTCTGTTTTTTCTTCTTTAAAACAAATAGTTAACGATTTGAGCAGAAATAGTACATATTTTAAAACACTATTTTTCTGCCTATCTGTTTTTTCTTTTCCAAGGAGGAGTACCAGCTATGGATATTCTGGCTTTAAACTGCGGCAGCTCGTCAGTGAAGTATCAGCTTTTCAACTGGGATGAGCGTTGCGTGATTGCGAAGGGGATGGTGGAACGTGTTACCATAGGTGACTCGTTTATCTCCCACGAGGTGACCGGCAAAGAAACATATAAAGAGGAATCTGAATGCCCGGACCACAGGACCGCAATAAATCTCATAATCTCTACACTGTTGCACCCTCAGCACGGGGTAGTGAAAAGTATGGATGAAATCTCTGCGGTAGGACACCGTGTGGTTCATGGCGGCGAGAAATTTACCCGTTCAGTCGCCATCGACAAAGATGTCCTCGATGCGATCAAGAGTGTGCAACACCTCGCTCCCCTGCACAACCCACCCAACATTTCGGGGATTGAAGCGGCACAATCCGTGCTACCCGATGTACCGCATATAGCCATTTTCGACACTGCCTTCCATCAGACCATGCCTGACTACGCTTACACCTACCCCCTCCCCTATGAGTGGTATCAGGAATACGGCGTACGTCGCTATGGTTTCCACGGCACCAGCCATTTATACGTATCCAAGCGTGCAGCGTTAAAACTGGGTAAACCTCTGACTGAAAGTAAGATCATTACCCTGCACATCGGCAACGGAGTGTCACACAGTGCGATTAAGAACGGTGCCTCAGTAGATACCAGTATGGGGCTCACCCCCCTTGAAGGGGCTATGATGGGCACCCGATGCGGTGACATCGACCCTGCGATTCCTCCCTTTATCATGGATCAGGAGGGATGCAACCCGCGTGAGATCGATTCTCTTCTCAACAAAAAATCCGGTCTTCTCGGGATTACCGGACGCTACACAGATCGCCGTGATGTTATAGAAAATGCACAGAAAGGTAACTACCGCTGCAAACTTGCTCTGGACATTGAAGCATACAGGATTAAAAAGTATATCGGCGCGTATGCTGCGGCACTTGGTGGCGTTGACGCAGTTGTCTTCACCGCCGGCGTAGGTGAAAATGCCGGCATCATCAGGGAGATGGCTCTTGAAGGGCTTGAGTTCATGGGGATTGAGCTCGACCGTGAGAAAAACCTCAAGACCTTCAGCAAGCACGGAGAGAGCGAAATAACCACCCCGGACTCTGCGGTTAAGGTATTTGTGATCCCTACCAACGAGGAGTTGGTGTTTGTGGAGGATGTTGTAGCCATCATGGACGATACCTACACCAACCACCTCGAATTCGCGTATACATTTACCAG
>JAWOFA010000111.1:0-10947 GCA_046482505.1 Desulfuromonadaceae bacterium
CTCCTTCCTTCAGATATCACCGGTCTCTCCATTTTCGATCGGGATCAGAACAGTTTCCGCTTTATTCAGGGGCCGATATTCAACCACATCCTCCTTGCGGATGAGATCAACCGCGCCATGCCTAAGACCCAGAGCGCGATGCTCGAAGCCATGGAGGAACGCAAGGTTACAGTAGAGGGGGTCAGTTATCCCCTCCCCGATCCGTTCATGGTTATTGCCACACAGAATCCCACAGAGCAGATAGGCACCTATCCCCTACCCGAATCGCAGCTGGATCGCTTTCTCATCACTACCGGTATCGGCTATCCACCGCCGGAGCTGGAAAAAGAGATTATCCTCAACGGTGGCATCCGCGACAAGATCCTCAACATCGAGCCCCTGCTGAGTCTGGATGCAATTCACCGCGCTAAACAGGCGGTGCGCGAGGTCTATCTGGACCGGAAACTGGTTGAGTACCTGTGGGACATAGCCCAGCGCACACGCGAGCACTCATACATCAGCGCCGGAATCTCAACCCGGGGCGCAATCAGCATGGCTACAGCGGCGCGTGCGGCGGCATATCTGGATGGACGCGATTATGTTATCCCCGAGGATGTGAAACAGATTGCAGTACCGGTTGGAGCACACCGTCTGATCATGGATCCTGAGCACCAATCTCTGAATAAACGCGAGGTGATGTTATCCATTCTCGAGAGCGTAAAGATTCCTATGGTCTGAAACTGACCCGCGCCGGGGTGCTTTACATCGTCATCACCCTCCTCCTTGGCTTTGGGGCAGTGAATACCGGCAACAACCTTCTCTACCTCATGGTATCGGCACTGCTGGGTTTCATGGCGGTATCGGGTCTGCTGGGGCACTGGAATCTGCAGAAACTCCGCATTACTCTCGCCCCTCCGGAGGAGATCTACGCCGGAGTCGAAACCCTGATGGGGGTACAGGTGCACAACGCCCGCCGTCTGGTGCCCGCCTGTCTGCTGGATTTTGATTTCAACCTACCCTCTGCTACCTGCGGGCATCTATCCATACTCAAAAACGGTCTGCAACATAAGGTCCATGTGCCGCTGAAGTTTTCCACACGGGGGGTACACACGCACCTTCAGCTGAAGGTCAGCTCCTCGTTCCCGGTAAATTTCTTTGTGCGCTATCGGATGCTTAACCTCAGCCCCAACATCTGCGTATTCCCCCGTCCGGTGCCATGTCGTATTGATGGAACGCACCACCTTAACCATGCCACAGGGATGGAGGAAACCCACATTAGGGGAACCGAGGGGGACATCAGCCGTATCGGCAATTATCAGGGTACTGAACCGCTGAAAATGATTCACTGGAAACTCACGGCGCGTCACGACACCCTGAAGATCAAAGAACTTTCCACTCTCCGGCAACCGCCGGTGGAGATAAACCCTCTTAATCTGCCGGGGCAAGGTCTGGAAGGGCAACTGGAATGTGCTGCATATCAGATCAATCATCTGCTGCGCCGGGGTCAGCCGGTGGGGCTGAAACTTGTGCATACCACGATCCCCCCCGATGTTGGGAGAGGACATAAACTCTTTCTTCTGACCGAACTGGCGCGCTATGCTCAGGATTAAGACCCTCCTCGACATGCTGTGTTTTTCTGCGGTAATACTCGGACTGGTTCCGTTGTTCCCGTGGCTTGATCTACCGGTGAAGGGGATAGTCGTTATTGCAGTTATCGCCGGGATAGTCACAGAGCGCCGCCAGCGCTACTGGCTTAAGGGATGGAGCGCCACCATCCTGACGTTGGTTTTCTTCGCTTTCTATCTGACCCAGACAAATCTGAGCAACGTGGTTAACCCTGCAGTAAACCTCCTCGCTCTGCTCATAAGTATTCGACTCCTGACCGAAAAGCAGGCGCGTCACTATCTGCAGATTTTTGTCCTTGCCCTGTTCTGCCTCGCGGGTTCTTCACTGCTCAGCCTGGGGATTCTATACTTCCCCGCCCTGATTCTGCTCGTTTTCGTGGTCACCATCGGCCTGGTACTCCTTACCTTTTACCAGCGTGACCCAGGCTTACGCCTCCAGCGTAGCGCGGTTTTGACCCTGCTGAAAACTGCCGCCATTCTCCCCATCGGCTCTTTACTTATGATGCTGGTGCTGTTTTTCGTCCTCCCCCGCACCCAGTATCCCATGTGGAATTTTCTTAATGCCCAGCCGAGTGCAGTCACCGGTTTCAGCGAACAGGTGCGCCCCGGTACGTTTGCGAGCAATGCCGCGACCAAAAACCTCGCCTTTCGCGCCGAATGTGCGCAATTGCCTCCACAACAGCTCTACTGGCGCGGCACAGTACTCAATTCGGTCAGCGGCGCAAGTTGGAGACGTACAGCCCCACGGCATGAACCTCCAAGGGTTGTGGGGGGTGAAACCCTTACATGTACAATCACATTGCCTGCAAGCAACAAAAAGTTCCTTTTTACCCTTGATTACCCCACCGAACTCAAAGGCATCCGCGCTCAGCAGGATGCTGACCTGGTATTCAGCGCACAGCGGACGCTGCGCAAAGGGGTAAGTTATACATGTGAGGCTCGTCCTGCGGCGGAATTACTCGCGCATCCAGGGTTAGATACGCAGCCCTATCTGGCACTTCCGGAGCAGATATCCCCTCGGGTGCGCCAGGTTGCAGAGCAGATCCACTCTCGGGGGGAATCGGCGCCCGAACGCATCCAGTTGCTGGAGGAGTTCTTTCGCTCCCAGGAATTGACTTATGCCAACACCGATCTGCCCGGCCCTAAGGCTCCAGTGGATGAGTTCCTGTTTGATAAAAAGCGCGGTTACTGTGAATTTTTTGCCTCTTCGTTTGCAGTACTTCTACGCCTGTGCGAGATTCCTACGCGTCTTGTGGGTGGTTATCATGGTGGGGATTATAATAATTTCGGGGATTACTATCTGATTACCGAAGATATGGCGCACGTGTGGGTTGAAGCCCTGGTTGATAGACGCTGGAAGCGTCTCGATCCGAGTTCCCTTGCTCTCAATGCCGCATCCGGCTTTCTCAACCGGCAAGACGGACTGTCTCTATTGCGCCGCACCCTCGATGGGCTGGATTTTCTCTGGACTCAGGCAATAATCACCTACGATTTAAACAAGCAACTCAGCGTGGTGCGCAGCGGGAGCAAACAAGCAACGTCTCTACTGTCGCGCGCTTCTGTGCCTGCTACATCTACTCTGGTTTATACCGCAGCAGGTGTTGCAGGTATGTTTCTCCTTGGTATCTCAATCATGTGGGGGATACGCAGTGCACGTCTGACGCCACAACAGCGCCTATTACAGCGTTACCACAAAGCCCTGCGGAGACGGTACCATCTGGAGCAGATCCCCGCCACCACTGCACTACTCGAACACGCACAGGAACTCAACGATCCCCACTGCATCGCCTTCGCCAGACGTTACAGCGCCATCCTCTATGGCAACAGACCTTTAACCAAGGCAGAGGATGAATATCTGAAAGGACTGATCCAACAGATATAAAAACGCAGAGCAACTTGAGAAAGGTTTACGAAGTTCAAAAGCCTATCTTATCCTTTGTGATCCTCGCTTTTAATATCTCCTACATGGGTGAGAACCAGGCGTGTCACTGCCGGACCGACCACTTCGAAAATTACCGTGGCACCGAGAACCACTGGGAGGATGATATCTTCACTCTCCGGGAAGCGCTGTGCTGCAAGCAGGGCCATACCAATGGCGACTCCGGCCTGAGGAAGTAATGTCAGACCAAGCCAGGTGCGAATTTTAGGCTCAGCTCCGCAGACAATTCCGCCCAGCCACACACCACCTACGCGCCCTAGAATACGCAACATAATATAGCCTACGGCAAGCCAGCCGGCATCGATAAGGGCATCAAGGTGCAGAGAGGCACCGGCAAGGAGGAAAAACAGGATCAGAAATGGCCACTCAATCCCCTCTATGGCGATGAAAGGGCGTTCGTGATGGGTGGCAAAATTGGATACTATGGAACCGAGAACCATCGCAGCGAGGATATAGGACACATCGAACCACACCGCAAGTCCGGCGCAGATAAGCACCACCCCCAGCGCTTCGGCCTGGGTGGGCTCGCCGGAGCGGATACGTCCGGTCAGGTATGCCATGGGAATGCCGAGTACCACCCCCAGGATCCCTGCTCCGGCAATTTCCCACGCACCCATGGCTATGGCGTTGGCAACACCTCCACCACCGTTCAACGCCTGCACTACCGCCAGCATGATGCTGAAAATAAGCAGACCCCAGGCATCATCTATGGCGACAATTCCGAGCAAGGTATTGGTAAATTTGCCGCGTGCGGAATATTCGTGCACCACATCCACCGTAGCAGCAGGAGCCGTTGCCGGAGCAATACCCCCTAAAAGCAGAGCAATGTGGGGGGGCACACCGAACAGAGAGAGGACTCCGGCAACCAAAATAGCAGTCATCAACACTTCACTTGCCGACATGGTAATTACAGTGCGGCCCAAATCGCGCAGGCGCTGCAAGGTCATATGTTGTCCCAGCAGAAAGCCGATCATGGTCAGGGAAATTTTGGTCAGGAGAGAAAAGCATTCCTGGGTAAACGGGGGCAGCAAGTCAAAACACGATGGTCCGATCGCAAACCCTGCGAGCAACAGCAGAGTCACACGCGGCAACGGCGTATGTTTGCCCGCAATATCGGCCAGCAGACCGATCAGGAACAGTCCACCAAAGGTGAGAAGGATGATAACACTTTGAGAGCAATTCGATGCAGTATCCATAGCATCAACCTTATTTAGCGCGGGAAGGCGCCGTTGTTAATATCGATACAGATGCCGTTAATATATGCCGGTGATGTGGTACCAAGCCACCCGATCGCCTCGGCCACTTCCGCCGCCGTCGCGAAGCGCTTGTTAATCACCGACTCTTTAAAGGTTTCGCGCCGGTGCTGCGGAATCACCTCGAGCATATCGGTTTCCACCGGGCTCGGTGCTACCGCATTGACCAGTACATCATCCGGACCGAGGATGCGCGCGAAGCTCTTGGTGGCATTGATAAGACCGGCTTTGGAAATACCGTACCAGATATCCGGATGCCCCACCTGCCCCGCCACCGAAGCGTTATTGACTATGCGTCCACCTCCGCGCGCCGCCATCTGCTTACCAACTTCACGCATCAGAGCCACCGGCGCTTCTATATTGAGGCGCATAAGGGTTTCCAGCTTATCCTGCGGATAGGCATCGTAGGGAAGGGAATACATCACCCCGGCGTTATTCACCAATACATCAACAGGACTGATGGAGGCGATCAACTCCGGGATCTGCGCTACTGCGCTTAAATCGAAGACACGCTCAGTAACGTCCTTCTCCCCTGCGAGCTCAAACGTGGAAAAATCCCGCGCCAGCACTATCACCCGATAGTCACGTGCGAGAAAATAGCGACTGGTTTCCAGCCCGATCCCTTTGTTACCTCCGGTTATCAATGCTGTTTTCTGCATATAAATCTCCTTTTATTCAGGGATATTCCTGATTGCATGAACGCGAAACTACCCGCGAGGAACCTCTTTATTCCCTTCGGCTTTATCCCCTTCGGTGGGGGGACACAGCGCCTTTTCATCCTGCGGCACCACATTCAGGGTAGCATAAGTGATAACATTCACCATCCCCGGACGTGCCCCTTTAGGCTGTTTTACGTACTTGCCGTGGGTCCACATCACCTGGGCTTTGGTTTCGTGCTGCAGATTGGAGTAATATGCCGCAAGAGCGGCTGCAATCTGGATGTCCGCATCGGGTGGCTCTCTCCCTTCGGTCTTAAGTACCAGATGACAACCCGGGGCATTGTGGGCGTGAAACCACAGATCGTCAGCCTTAAGGATCTGACGAGAGAGATATGCATTGGTGCGGCTGTTGCGCCCCCACAGCAACTGAAATCCGCCGGGAGTAACGCATTTACGCACCAGATCTGCGGGATTAATGTGGCGTTTGCGCATACGGGTTTTCTTCCCCGGGCGCAGATAGGCGTGCTCCATAAGTTCGCTGCGAATCACCTCTTCATCCGCAGCGCTGTCCACATAACGCAACTGGGAGGCAATTTCATCAAGCCATGCCTGCTCACGTGCTGTTTCATGCAGGCGGCGCTCGCAATGCTCGAGCCCCCGGCGCGCCTTCCGTGCTCGATTATACGCGCGCTCAATCTGCCCCTGCGGGGTTTTGCTCGGATCCAGCGCTATGACCATCTCAGTAGGAGGATCAACATAGTAGTTCTGCACTATCACTTCATCCATGCCACGGTGTAACAGATAGCGGTGCGCATCCAGAAGTTCGGCGCGCCGCTGATATTCCTCATGGCGCTCACACCTCTTAAGTTCGGCTTCAATATTGGCACGGCGTTTACGCATTTTCTTTTGCGCTTTTGCCACCAGTGCAACCAGGCTTGGATCGGCACTGTAGGAAGTTGTGTCAGTATTTAGATGGGTAAGATAGTCAAGTAGATAGAGATTAATATCGGATACTTGCCCCTCAGACCTGGAGTCTTCCATTGCTGGAACACACATGCTTAGCACTTTACCTGTTTGACAGGGAATTATAGTCCCGGCCTCCCAGGCATGGGCAAAAACACGCAGAGGTTTTAAGGTACCATCGTGTTCTATTTGCGCCTCAAGATTACGAGCTACCGCCTTACTCATGGGAAAAACATGGCGTTGAAGCCAGGTGGCGTCTATTTTGCAACCGAAACTGGGTTCCTGATCTATGGCATCCAACTGCTGGGGCAGATCTGCAAGAAATATCTTGTCCGAATCCTGGGGTGGAGAAAAATACTGTGAGTGGGAGGCGCATTCATCAGAAACACAAGGATTCCCTTCTGCAAAGGGAAGCAGAGTTACAGCCTGGGGCGGGGTTACAGAACGCCGCAGCTGATCCACCACACGGTTATCTACATTATATAGGAGCATATTCGCATGGCGGCCAAACATATCCAGTGTCAGGCATTTCGGTATCCCGTCCTGTGTTTCAAAAAAAAGCCCGACGCGCCGGTCAAAACCGAGCACGCGGATATGCGTCAAACGGTGCAGATGCGCGCGCAACAGCTGGCAAAACCTGGGAGGCTGCATGGGATTGCGATATTTGCTCGACGTGAGACACAGATATACGGCTCCATTTGCAATGCTCAGCTCCAGCCGCTGTTCAGTGCGTCCATTCCACAAGTGAATGATGAGCAGGTCAGCGCGTGGCTGGTGAATTTTTTTAACCAGGGCGCTGCCCAATCTGGAATGCAGTTGCGCCGCCAGGGCCTCTATGAAGAAGTAATCAAGGTTCATGACATTCTCATTTACATATATTATCGTTTGCACATATTCTAAATAGGGGTAGAATCCGCCCTATTGATGCTAACTATCCGCCTAGGACAACCTCGGGCTAAACCAATAAAATACGGGTACTGCACATTGGATTCAAATAAAGAACGCAAACACAAAAAAAAACAGATCAAAGGCGCCCTCGAAGCGCTTCCCTTCTTTGCTCTCGCAAGGATAGCACGAATCCTGCCGCGGATGACAGCACTGCGCCTCGGAGCATTATTGGGTAAATTGAGTCGCTTCTTTCAGCCGCGACGTCGCCAAACCGCATATATCAATCTAAAACACGCATATCCGGACAAATCTGAAGATTGGATTAACAACCAGGTCAAGCGGGTATTTGAGCACTTGGGGGTGAGCGGCATTGAAATGCTGCGCCTGGATAAATTCAACTCACGGGCGGATCTGGAACGCTACTTCACCTTTGACGGACTTGAGCACCTGGAACAGATTCGTAAAGAGGATACAGGAGCATTTGTCCTCTCCGCACATATCGGGTTCTGGGAAGTTGGTACCTTCTTCATGCCGATGCTCGGATACGAGGTGGATTTTGTTGCCAAGCGTATTCGAAATAAATATGTCCACAATTTTTTCGAACGCCAGCGGGAAGTAGCTGGAGGGCGCGGCATTGAAAGCAAGCGCGGCGCACGCAAGATCATGCGCTCATTGGCGCAGAAACGCATGGTTTGCTTGCTACTCGATCAGCATCCATCCAGAAAGCATGCTCTTCTGGCGGATTTCTTCGGCCGGCCGGCTTACACCACTCCGGTAATTGCGCAGATGGCCCTGAAGGCCAAGGTTCCGGTGGTTCCGGTGTTTGTATTTCGCAAACCGGACTACACCTACCATGTAGAGATTGGTAAACCCCTGAAATGGACAGGGGGAGCAACCCCGGAAAATGTGGCCGCATTTACCCGTGAAATGACCCGCATCACTGAAGAGGCTATTCGCAAACAACCTGACCAGTGGTTCTGGGTACATCGACGCTGGAGAAATGTTCCCGCTGAAGACATGAGCACTGAGGGTAAAAACCATGGATAGCAGCCCTCCCCTCTTTCACATTGTCCTCATCGAGCCTGAGATCCCCCCGAATACAGGCAATATCGGGCGCCTGTGTGCTGCGACCGGGGCCCATCTGCATCTGGTGGGTGAACTGGGATTTTCTCTTGAGGATAAACACCTCAAGCGCGCTGGATTGGACTACTGGTCGCATGTACCGCTGCACCGCTGGGAGAGTTTTAACCAGTTGCAACGCGCCTATCCGGAAGGACGCTGGTGGCTTACAAGCAAGAAAGCTGCATATTCATATACCAAAGCTACCTTCAAACGGGGAGATTTCGTGGTATTCGGCAAAGAAAGTTCCGGGCTGACTGAATCTATGCTCGACGCCCATCCAGCCTATCTGTGTCTGCGCATCCCGTTGGCAAATCCGGCGGTTCGCAGTCTTAACCTTGCCAATTCAGTAGGCATTATTTTGTTCGAAGCGTTGCGTCAGTTTGAATTAGAGTGAAAACTGAAAGCGGCGCAAAAATCTCTTAAATGATAAATCTTGTACGTTTCGACTCTTACCGTAATTCATTTCTAATTTATAGATGAGCGTATGGTCTCGAAAGTTTCTTCATTACGGCAAGGCTTGCTTTAAACGCTTTAGCAATTTAGTATCGGAACTGATCCATGCAGCGTTTCAGGAAATTGTCTTTTGAATTTTTCAAGACTGTGCCCGGAGATATTTTCAAACGGTGAATTTACATCCTCAACATGGGGACTGTTTTTTTCAAGATGCGCGCCTGTTATGGCTATCAGGCAATAATCAGTTTGAAGATGTTTTGATTCTCAAAAAAAGAGGTATCCAATGATTCAAAGCAGCGGGGCAGGGTCAGGTTATAGGTTATAATTTTAATCAGGAGGTCGAAGCCATGACAAACGAAATGAAAACCTTTGAGGATCATGAGTCAGAGATACGAGCATACTGTAGAGCGGCTCCAACCGTTTTCAAATCATCGTCCAATGCAACAATGGTAGATGAAAATGATAAAGAATACATCGACTTCTTTGCCGGTGCAGGCGTACTTAATTTTGGACATAACAACCAGAAGATGAAGGATGCCGTTGTCGAGTTCATACAGAATGACGGAGTTGTACATTCACTCGATATGTATACCGACGTAAAAAGGGATTTTATCAAAACCTTTGTCAAGACCATCCTGGAGCCACGCGGGATGGGAGATCGCAAACTGCAGTTTACCGGACCTACAGGGACCAACGCTGTAGAAGCAGCCCTCAAGCTGGCGAGAAAGGTTACCGGCAGAACCGAAGTGGTTGCATATAATAGAGGTTTTCACGGCATGACGCTTGGCTCCCTTGCGGTAACAGCCAACAATGCCTTCAGGAGCAGTGCAGGCGTTTCTCTGGATAATGTAATCAGAGATACGTTCAATGATATGCACGCCCTGGATAATCTGCGCCAGAAGATGTTTGACTCCGGTTCCGGCATGCTGCCGCCAGCTGCGTTTCTGGTCGAAGCGGTTCAAGCTGAAGGCGGGGTGCGCGTTGCGACCAAAGAGTGGCTGCAGGGAGTACAAAAGCTTGCTAATGATACCGGGGCGCTGTTTATTATTGATGATATTCAGGCCGGATGTGGCAGATGTGGGAGCTATTTTGGCTTTGACGATCTGGACGTTGATCCGGATATTGTTATTTTAGCAAAAGGTTTGGGCGGCATGGGGACACCCATTGGCATGCTGGTCAACAAACCTGAGTACGACAAAGCCTGGTCTCCCGGACAGCATACGGGAACCTATAGAGGTCAGGGCATCTCTTTTGTAGCCGGACGAGTCGGATTGGAATATTTTTCCGATGATGCTTTTGTTGATAATGCGAAGCTAAAAGGAGAAATTATACGCAAGACCCTCGATCAACTCAGCGCAAAATATGCCTTGGTTGATGTACGCCAGAAAGGGATGCTCCTGGCCGCAGAGTTTAAAGACGCTGACACCGCTAAAGCAATTGCCGGCAAATGCTTTGAAAAAGGCCTTATTATCGGGACCTGCAACACCGGTCAGATTGTCAAATTCATCCCCCCTTTAACCATCAAGGAAGACAAACTGAAGCAGGGGCTGAGCATCTTTGCCGATGCGGTCGCTGAAGTGATGGGATAAAAAAGGAGGTTTTTGATGGGATACAGTACAACACATTATAAGTCGATCAATCCTTACACCGAGGAAGTGGTGTACGAAGCAGCAATGCACAGCAAAGATGAAGCCTTTCAGATGCTTGAGCGCTCGCATCAGGCCTATGAACGTACCTGGTCTCAAATGGACTTTGGTGCGCGCGCCGAACTGCTTAACGCTGTAGCCAAGGAGATGAAGGACAACATCGATGAATACGCTCTGGCCATGACCGAAGAGATGGGCAAGCCTATCAACGAAGCCAGGGGCGAAGTTCGCAAAGCCGTGTGGGCAGCGGAACATTACGCCAAGTACGCTGAGCACTACCTGGAAAAGGAATTTCTGCCCTCGGATGCGACATCAAGCTATGTCCAGTATCTTTCTCTCGGAGTAACCGTAGGGATACTTCCCTGGAATGCTCCGTTCTGGCTCGCGTTTCGCTATCTTGCACCCGCGTTGATGTCAGGG
>JAWOFA010000125.1:0-34157 GCA_046482505.1 Desulfuromonadaceae bacterium
ACATCCAACTCGCCAGAATTCACCTCGGTACCATCAAGTCGAATACTCCCCTGCATGCGTGAGATGTCCACCATATCATTCATACGGTTCAGACAGCGCAGGAAGGTGGATTTGCCGCACCCTGAAGGACCGATAAGCGCAGTGACCTGACGCCGCGGGAACAGCATACTCAGATCGAACAGAGCCTGAGCATCGCCGTAGTAAAAATCGAGGTTTTCAACCTCGATTACGGGATCCGCGAGGGCAGGATCCGCCTCGGGATCAACATCATTGGATTTAAGTGCTGAACTCATATTTCCTCCAAAACACACAATATCTATTTAAAAGGTGCCAAAAGTATACTTTTTCTTCATTTTGTTACGCAACCGTATGGCTACCGCACTCATAACCAGCACAATCAGAACCAGAAGCAGAGTAGTAACAAACACCATGGGGCGCGCCGCCTCCACATTGGGGGACTGAAAGCCCATATCGTAAATATGAAAGCCCAGGTGCATGAACTTCCGATCCAGATGTAAAAACGGGAACTGCCCGTCCAGCGGCAGGGCGGGAGCAAGCTTTACCACACCGGTGATCATAAGGGGGGCCACTTCACCTGCGGCACGCGCCATAGAGAGGATCAGACCGGTCATGATCCCCGGCGAGGCCATGGGGATCAGAATCCGCACCAGGGTCTGCAGACGGGTAGAACCGAGCGCTGACGAGCCTTCGCGGACTCCCCCGGGAATAGCACTCAGGGCTTCCTCGGTGGTAACTATCACCACCGGTACTGTAAGGAGCGCCAGGGTCAGGCTGGCCCACAACAGACCACCGGTCCCGAAAGTCGGTGTCGGGAGGCGCTCGGGGAAAAACAGCTGGTCGATGGTGCCACCCAGACCGTAAATAAAGAAACCGAGACCGAATATACCATAGACAATAGAAGGGATACCCGCGAGATTGTTTACCGCAATCCGCACCATCCGTACCATAGGGCCATCACCAGCGTATTCACTAAGATAAATCGCCGCTATCACCCCCAGAGGGAACGAGAACAGACTCATGACGAATATCAGCAGCACCGTCCCGAAGATAGCGGGGAATAACCCCCCTTCAGTATTGGATTCACGCGGATCGGCATAGAACAGTTCCAACAATTTGCTCGCGTACACTCCGGCACGTTCCAGCATATTCATCTGATTAGGTTTGTAGGTGCGCACAATTTCAGCCAGAGGAACATCCACACTCCGCCCGTTAACATCTTCGAACTTAGCTACATAAAGGGCCATATCCGCTTCATGCGCGCGTTGTCTCTTCACCAGCGCCTGGAATTGCTCTTCGAGAGCTTTTGCTTCGCTCACAAGCTCCAAATCAGCCGGAAGACCTTCATAGTTGAGCTTGAGAACTTCATTCCGATTCGCTTCCATAGCGTAGTTAAGTTTGCTTATCTTGTCGCCGATCTCCTCAACCTTATCCTTGATTTCCAGAGCTGCGTCACGCTCCTGATGCAGGATCTGCCACAGATCGCCCGAATTACGCGTTTCATCCGGCAGCACTACTGCACTTAAAAAACCGTAAAAGTCACCATAGGTCTCACGTTCCACGGTAACGGCGTCTTCCGGGTAGTAAAGCCGCTCAACCTTATCCTCGTGAACCCAGCGGAAATCAAGGCCATACAGATCGCGGTTACCCACCTTCAACTGCATTCTGCTACCTTCATCGTAGGGTCGAGTTTCCTCTTTAAGAATCTGACCCATAACGGCCTGCCCGCTGCTGAGCTCGAGGGTTGCGAGGCGCTTGGGCCAGAACGCTCCCAGGCCATTAAACATAACCACGAGAATCAGAATCAGGGCCATGAGCAGGGTAAAGGCCAGAGCTGCAGCAGTAATCCATACCTGAGGCTCGCCGCGATAGTAAAACTGTTTCATATTTATACCTCTTAAAAACGCCCGTACTTCTTGCGCAACCGATGGCGCACCATCTCTGCGGCGGTATTGAGCACAAAGGTCATGGCAAAGAGCAATACCGCAGAGAGGAACAACACCCGGTACAGGGTGTCGCCCTGAGGAGCCTCGGGGATTTCCACCGCAATATTCGCCGACAGGGGGCGCATACCGTTAAAAATACTGAAGTCCATAATCGGGGTGTTACCGGTGGCCATCAGCACAATCATGGTCTCCCCCACCGCACGTCCGAGACCGATCATAATCGCGGCAAAAATCCCCGGACTCGCGGAAGGGAGAATTACGCGCCATACGGTCTGCCATCGACTCGCTCCCAATGCCATGGAAGCGGCTTTGTGGCTTGCCGGGACATTGGAAAGGGCGTCTTCGGACATGGTGAAAATAATGGGGATAACCGCAAAACCCAGGGCAAAGGAGATCACGATGCTGTTGCGCACTTCGTAGCGTACCCCGAGCGCGTCATTCAGCCACTGTTTGAAATTGCCCCCGAATGCGCTCGCTTCCAGCCAGGGGCCGAGTTGGAACGCTACGGCCCCGGCAAGCACCAGAATGGGAAGCAGAACCAGAAGTTCGCGTCCGCTTTCGATATATTTGCCCCATGCACTTTTGCGGATAGGCTGCCAGATTATAAGCAAGAGGACAAAAAACACGGGGATGACGAGGAAACTCAGCACGAACGCAGGGAATTTCTGCTCCAGGATCGGGGCAAACCACAGGGCTGCAAGAAAACCGATGATAACCGTAGGGATGGCGGCCATAATCTCAACCGCAGGTTTGATGCGCTCGCGCAGACGGCTGCTGCCGAACTGGCTGGTGTAGATAGCGCCCAGCAACGCCAGAGGCACCGAAAAAACCATGGCGTAAAAGGTACCCTTCATAGTCCCGAAAATCAGCGGTGTGAGGCTCATCTTGGATTCATAATCACCGCTGGCGGAAGATGACTGCCATACCCACTCCGGCTCGGAATAGCTTTCGTACCACACCTTGCCAAAGAGCGATTTCAGACTGATCTCGGGATGGGGATTATCCAGTTTCCACAAATTGATGGTGCCGTTTTCGTGCAGGGCTATAATACCGTTCCCGCGTGGCGCCAGCGCAGCCTGTCTCACTCCTGAATCTTTATCCATGGTAAGGAGGTGGCGTTCACTGGTGGAGTAGTCGAGCTTTACGCTCCCATCGGTGTCAATACTCAGGAGGGTGCGGTCACGTGGTGACGCTACCAGGGTTTCTATACCCGCATCATGGCTCGAGAGAGAGTGAATGAGGCGCAGGCTGTCATCATTACCCCCGCCGTCCTCTGTCGGGGCCGGAAACCATACACTCACCCCACCCTGGGCATCTCCCACAGCGAGGGAAATATCCCCGCGCATGATTTCGAGCGCGGTGATGCGGCGATGGTCCTTAAACCCCTGCACCTTATCCAGTTGCTCCGCCGCGCCGGGTTCCTGCAGGGAATAGCGCATCAGGCCGCCCGCCTCAGTAGCAAGATACAGAGTGGTTCCTGCTCCATCGAGTTCGAGAGCGGTAATAGTATCCGGATGAATCTCCTGCAGGGAGATACTGTACTCCTCAACGCTCACATTGCCGAAGAGATCCTCGTCACGTACCTGCTGGAGAATCTCAAGTTCCTGATTGGCAAACAAGCGCACCAGGGTGGTACGTGCGTCTGAGTGCGACAGAGCCACCATAGTAACCGCCTGTGCAGCAGGAGCATACTCAGCTACCCGTTCATGGGTAACTGTACTGAAGCGCTTCCCATCTTCATCATACTGTTGCTTAAATCTGAACTGTTCCAGCGTAACCAGCCCGGAAGACCACTGCAGGGCATATACCCGTTTACCCGAAGATGAGTTGACCGCATCAACAGCCACCACCTCAGTACCAGCATCGGTAGCAGCATCGGTAGCAGCATCAATGCCCCGATTTACATCTATCGTTTTTTGCACTGCACCTTCAGCTTCTGCATCCAGGAAAGTAAAGGTTCCATCCCGATCAATGAGGTAAACTCTGGCAAGATATTCATCCACCCCCACCGCGAGCACATCCTGCTCTTCAGTTCCGGCAGGGAGATCAATATGCTGCTTCAGGGTTGCTTCTGCAGGATAAAATAGCGGCAGTGCCTCTTTGCCGATCAGGAGCAGAATCAGGATCACGCTCGCGATAACCAACACACCACCACTGCGGATGCCAATAGCAGCGAGGCGGTCATGCCGCTTGATTTTACGCAGTACCTTTTTGTCCATAATCTACATCATCCCAAAATTTCCGGCGTACCGGGGTAGATAACACCTGCATTATTTAAGCTGTGCTTATGTACTTTATATACACGCAGCAAACACCCGACCGTTTAGATCGAGTGTTTGCTGGAGAGTGGGGCTTTTTAAGGCCGTACTCTGTCGCATACCGTGTTATGCGGGGCAATACCTCAGAGTACTTATTTTCTACTTGATTATCTCCAGTTGCTGCTCGGCAATCTTCGCCGGCAGCGGGAGATACCCGTCTTTTACTACGATCTTCTGACCCTCTTTGGAAAGTACGAAGCGGACGAACTCCTCAACCACCTCTGGTAGAGGCTCATTGGGCTTTTTCACTACGTAGATATAGAGCATACGTCCCAGAGGATATTTACCTTTAAGCACATTTTCGTAAGTGGGCTCATACGCCTTGGCTCCATCCTTTTTGGACAAGGCGATCGCCTTAACCCCTGAAGTCATATAGCCGATACCGGAGTAGCCAATCCCGCCCTTATCCTCGGTTACAGACTGCACCACAGATGCTGAACCGGGCTGTTCCTTGACTGTGTCCTTATAGTCACCTTTAAACAGAGCGTGCTTTTTGAAGTAACCGTAGGTGCCGGAAGCTGAGTTACGCCCGTACATGCTTATGGCCCTTCTGGCATAATCACCCTTGAGGCCCAGCTGGCCCCATACAGTAATATCTTCCGGTGCGCCGCCTTTGCGATTTTTGGAGAAGATCGCATCAAGCTGCTGCAGAGAGAGAGCATCGATGGGGTTGTCTTTGTTGAGGAATACACCCAGAGAGTCAAGAGCAACACCGATGGCTGTGGGCTTGAAGCCATAGCGCTCTTCGAATTTTTCGATCTCACTGTTCTTCATCTTGCGCGACATGGGCCCGAGCTGGGAGGTCCCCTGAATCAGCGCCGGCGGGGCAGTACTGGATCCTTTTCCCTCAACCTGAATATTTACGTTGGGGTACTTGTCGCGGAACGACTCCGACCAGTAGGTCATGAGATTGTTAAGGGTATCGGAACCAACACTGTTGAGGTTGCCACCTATTCCACCAACGATCACATAGTCGCTGAGCTTTTCATCCACCTCGATGTTGGCAGCCTGACTCGGCAGCACCATGGCTGCACTAAGAACCAGGGTCATTGCCCCTGCGGCCAGTCTGGCGGCCATCCTACTTGCTACTTTCATGCTTGTGTCTCCTTTTGATTGATTTCCCCTGTTACATTCACGTGCCTGACTCATTCGCTGGCACATCCATGTCTACCTGATGCGGGCATGGACGATTTTTAATTTCGCCCTGCTGCTTGACTGCACTATGCACCGCAGATGTTAGGGCTATGTTAAACCAAGGTGAGGAACAAACTAGAAAATCAGCCACTCAACCCTTGTGCCGCAGGGGAATACGCAAGGTGAATGTACTCCCCTCGCCGGGAACACTCTCCACATCAACGTGCCCGTAGTGGAGTTGAACAATGTGTTTAACTATCGCGAGCCCCAGGCCGCTGCCCCCGCATTTGCGGCTGCGGGCTTTGTCAACGCGATAAAAGCGCTCAAACAGACGCGGCAAATGGATCTCTTCGATACCGCAGCCGGTGTCACTTACCGCTATAACCGCAAACTCGCCCTCGCTAAAACAGGCAACAGAAACCTTTCCTTCAGAGCGGCTGTACTTGATGGCGTTATCCACCAGGTTGGTAAGAGCCTGCTCCAGTAAGGGCCCATTTACCGGCGCACGAAGATCAGCGGGGCAGGAGTGCTCTAAGCTGATATTGGACTGACTGGCAAGCATGGAACAGTTGTTAAGCACCTCATTAACTACCGGAGCAAGGGGTTCGACCTCCAATTCAAAGCTATTTTTCCCTTCGCCTTGCTCAATGCGTGAAAGGCTCATGAGATCTTCAATAATCACATTGAGACGTTCCACCTGGCGCTCAACAATATGGAGGAAGCGCTCGCTTTCCACTCTATCATCCAGCGCCCCATCCAGGAGGGTTTCGATAAATCCTTTAATCGCAGTGATCGGGGTTTTGAGCTCATGGGAGACATTGGCAACAAAATCCTGGCGCATCCGCTCGAGACGGCGCAGACGCGTCATATCATTAAACACGATCAGCACTCCGATAGTTGAGCCATCCTGTTCCAGCAGCGGAGTCCCGTGCACCTGCAGACTCATCTCTTTTCCGCCACTGAACATCACGATGTCATCTTCGAGTACCTCATCGTGTTCCAGAGCAGTGCGGATAAACTGAAGCAGTTCTGCGCGGCGCACCACCTCCTGCACGCTGTGGCCCTGTGCCTCTTCTATCTCAGCTTCGAACAACTGTGCTGCAGCGGGGTTGATGCGCAGGATATTTTCATCCACGTCCACCGCGAGCACACCTTCGACCATACTTGCAAGCACGGCATCCTGTTCAGAGCGTTGCTTATCGATAGTGCGAATACGCTCATTGAGCTGATGTGCCATCTTATTCAGGGTACGGCTTAGATCACGTATTTCGCTGGAGCCCTTTACGTGCACGCGTCGCTGCAGGTTTCCACTTGCGTAGCGTTGTGCCTCCTGACGAATCTGTTCGATGGGACGCGTTATCCGGCGTGACACCACCAGACACAACAGCGCCACCAGCAACAAGACAGCAATGCCGCCGCTGACGAGGCGCTGCCCCATAGCGGTAATCCGCTCCTCCATACGATCCGTAGGGATGGCCGTGCGCACCACACCAAGGATATTTCCCGCTTCAGCCTTAACCGGACGGGCAACATAGAGCATATTTTTACCCACGGTACGGCTGTAACGCTGGCTCACACCCTCTTGCCCCTCAAGCGCTTTCGTTATCTCGGGCCGCAGGGCGTGATTTTCCATACGTGCAGGGTCTTCATGGCTATCCCCCACCACTGTACCCGCCGGGGTTATAATAGTGACCCGGGTCTGAGTCCGTTCACCGGCACGGTCACTCAAGCGCTGGATACCCGCATAGTCAGCATTTTGCAGCCCCGTTTCTACATGCAGTTCCAGAAGATCGGCACGCGCACGCAGGGAATCCATATAATCGGCATACTGGTAGTTCTTCAAAACACTCATGAAATACCAACCCGCCAACAACACCACAACAAGAGTGATGCCGAAAAATGCCGGATACATCTGCCATAGTAGAGTGCGTGGCCTTTTTCCTGCTTTCATGCTCGATCCCCTTTTTATTCTGCCTGTGCTGCCGGGTTTTCGTTGAGCACTGCTCCGCTCAACTATCTACATCACCCTGATCGCTGAAGCGGTACCCGACACCACGTACGGTCTCAATGAATTTGCCGTATTCACCCAATTTGCGCCGCAATCCGACAATCTGGACATCCACGGCGCGATCGGTAACAAAGTAATCATCTCCGCGCACCGAATTTACAATCTGATAGCGTGTAAATACCCAACCTGGACGGGATGCGAGCAAATACAGCACGCGGAATTCGGTATAGGTGAGATCCTTGCGCTCCCCATTTACCCGCACTTCATTACGCCCGGGATGTATCATCATACCATGGAGCTCGAGCACCTGTTCCTCTTCAGAATCAGAGGATGGCTGTTCTCCCCTTCGGAGCACCGCCTTGATACGTGCGAGTAATATCCTGGGGCTGAACGGCTTGGTAACATAGTCAGACGCACCCAGTTCAAGCCCGGTAACGATATCCGCTTCTTCCCCCTTTGCCGTTAACATTATCACCGCAATATGTCGCGTATTTTCGCGCTGCTTGAGCTCGCGACATACCTGGAGTCCGTCAATCCCCGGCAGCATCAGATCCAGCACCACCAGATCAGGCTGATGCTCACACGCCAGCTTTACACCCTGCTCTCCACTGGTAGCGGTAAGAACCTTATAACCCTCACGCGTAAGGTTATAGTGAATCAGGGCGAGGATATCCTCTTCATCTTCAACAATCAGGATGGTCTTTTTTTGACTCATAGGAAAAGATCCTTCTGTTTCGTGGTTATAGGTGCATAAACCATTTTACGGTTAGGATTGTGTTAGGGGAAGGTAAGGAGCATATGAGGTGAAACAATGGAGGGGGGGAGAACAAGATACATCAGGTTCAGGGCGCAAACTCGAGTGCCAGCAGGGTAATATCATCTTCGAACTCGGCTCCGGCTCCGAATCTATCCACCGAATTAATCAGGCTGTTGCATTGCTGCTTAATGCTGCGATTTCGTTGTGCCTTAAGGCTGCGCTGGACACGTGCGTACCCGAACTGCTCACCGAAGTGATTTTCGTGTTCAAACACCCCATCCGTAAACAGAAACAGACGATCGCCGGGATGGAGGCGGGCATGCTCCTCTTCAAAGGGAACCAGACCGCCGAGGCCGACCAGAGTACCTTCAGCGTCAAGGGTATCAAAATCTCCATCCTTTCGCAGAATAAGAGGAGAGGGATGGGCGCCATTGGCATAGCGGATCGCCCCGGTATGGGGATTTATGAGTAGATAGCTGATGGTGAAAAACGCCTCAAAGCGCTCAAAGGGATATTCACGATCAAGCTGGGTCAGGACTTCGTGAGGGGCGGCAAGGCAGTAATAGGGCGGGTCATCATGAGGCTGTTTAATGATCTGCCCGGTATGAGGTGAAAGGGCCTGGTATACCGCCACGGTAACCATGGCTGCCGGGACTCCATGCCCACTCACATCGAGCATATATACACATAGGGTATCTTCATCCAGACGCAATACATTGAATATATCTCCACCCACATTCTGGCACGGCTGGAAACAGTGTGCGAAGCTTATACCGGGCAAATCCGGAAAGGTGTCGGGCATAAGGCTCTGCTGGATATGCGCCGCAGAACGCAATCCCTCCTCCTGCTCAAGTTTCCGTGCCAGAAGCTGCCCCTGACTCATTTCCAGCTTACGCACCGATTCATTCAACTGAATCAACGCTTTGAGATATTCACGCACAAGTGCAGGGCTGCTCACATCAGGAAGGTAGTGTTCACACCATCCGGGAATCTGCTCTTTCACTGCATCTGGATGGGAAAACAGGACGCACCGCACCCCGCTAAGCTCACATCCCACGGCAAAATCATCCCAGCCACACCCATCAGTAAGCACCAGAGCATCTGCAGCCAGCACCAGATCAGGGATCTCGCGCAACAGGGCGTCGGCACGCTGAGGGGAATCACCGAACCATACTTCAAAGCACAACTGTAATTCCTGATGCAGGTCATATGCAGTTGCTTCATCGGTGCAGACCAGAAGTACTTTGGGTTTCAAATTTCCTCCTTAATCGCCAGATATTGATGCTGTCCTTTCTTCACATCTGTGGTTTTACTCCGGGTGGATGGAGACTCGTAAACAGCGCCGACATATCATCATCTTCAAGTCCGTATTGATAGGCACGTTTATACAATTCATTTGCTGCTGCACACACCTGCATCGGCACACGATGGGCATCCCCGAGTTGCAACGCGAGACGAAGATCCTTTTGCTGGTGTTTCAGAGGAAACTGTGGCGTCCGATCCTGGGCGAGTATTTTCTCACCTTTGGCCGCAAAGATAGGTGCAGCCAATCCCCCTGCACCAATGATAGCGAGAAAATCGCGTTTATCCAGCCCCGCCTCTTCTACCAGGGTGAGAACCTCGCAAAAGGATGCCATCATACTGCCCATTAGCTGATTTACCCCGAGTTTCATACTTGCAGCAGCACCCACTTCTCCCAGATATAGATGCTTCTTTCCCATAATATCCAACGCCGCATGCAGATCTGCGTAAAGTTTTTGGTCTCCGGCACACATGATCACCAACTCCCCGGCTTCCGCCTGAGGCACAGAGCCGGACACCGGTGCTTCGAGAAACAGGGCGCCGCGTGCCTGTATGGAGATACCGATCTTGCTTGAGGTCTCCGGATCGATAGTGGACATCTCCACATACGCCTTGCCCGGACCTACAGCCTGGATCACACCGGAGGGGGAAAAACACACCGCCATGGCCGCCTGCGGATCAGCAAGCATGGAAAAGGTCACCTCTGCGGCATTTACCACCTCCAGGGGGGTCTCCACAAATGTTGCTCCCAGCTCTTCCAGGGGGGCACATTTCTCCTTCGTGCGATTCCACACCGTTAGCTGATGACCTGCCTTGAGCAGATTGCTCGCCATGGGTAAACCCATGAGTCCTGCGCCGATAAAACCGTAATGTGCCATGAAGTCTCCTTATGGGTAACGATGTAATTTGCATACATGGTGGGGATTATGTCAGGAATGGCATCTGTGCGTAGGTTCCACCCCACCTCTCCCCAGCCTTCCCCCATCAGGGGGTAGGGTGTGGTTATTGCTCGCTGTGACCTACAGACCCAACTCCTCCTTCTCAAGTTTTTGAAGTTTATCACGTAATTCAGCTGCCGCCTCAAAGTTGAGATCTGCCGCTTCTTTTAACATCTGCTTGCGAACTTTTTCAATTTCGCGCCGCAACTGCTGCGGGCTGTGCCACTCCTGCACTTCTTCAGCAACTTCAAGCAGCTCCTCCCCTTCTATGTGGATATCCTCGAGGATTGAGCGCATAGACTTGATGATCCCTTTTGGGGTAATGCCGTGCTCGCGATTATACTCCATCTGCTGCACGCGGCGCCGTTCGGTCTCATCGATACATGCCTGCATCGATCTGGTTACCCGGTCTGCATACATAATCACACGCCCGTCCACATTGCGCGCAGCACGCCCGCATGTCTGAATCAGGGCGCGCTCACTGCGTAGAAAACCCTCTTTATCCGCATCCAGGATCGCCACCAGAGAAACCTCAGGGATATCCAGCCCTTCACGCAGGAGGTTAATCCCCACCAGCACGTCAAACTCCCCCCGACGCAGGCCACGGATAATCTCAACCCGCTCCACCGTATCGATATCCGAGTGGAGGTAGCGCACCCGCACGCCGGCTTCATGGAGATAGCCGGTAAGATCCTCGGCCATGCGCTTGGTCATCGTAGTCACTAGAACACGCCATTTTTTCTCTACCGTGGCATGGATCTGCTCCAGCAGATCATCCACCTGTTCCTGGGCCGGGCGCACCTCGATGGGGGGATCAACCAATCCGGTGGGGCGTACAATCTGCTCCACCACCACGCCACCAGCCTTCTTGAGCTCATAATCCGCCGGGGTTGCCGATACATAAATGGTCTGCAGATGTTTACCTTCAAACTCACTGAACTTCATGGGGCGGTTATCCAGCGCGGAGGGAAGTCGAAAGCCGTGACCCACCAGAGTCTCTTTACGCGAACGATCGCCGCGATACATGGCTCCCACCTGGGACACACTCACGTGACTTTCATCAATAAACATCAGTGCGTCTTCGGGGAAATAATCAAAAAGGGTCGCAGGGGCATCGCCGGGGTTTCTCCCGTCAAGATAGCGTGAGTAGTTCTCAATCCCCTGACAGTAGCCCATCTCCTCCATCACTTCGATATCGAACATTGTACGCTGCTCAATACGCTGTGCCTCTATGAGTTGATTATTTTCGCGGAAATACGCTATGCGCTCCTGAAGTTCATCCTGAATCTGCTTCACTGCGCGTTGCAGGGTGGGACGGGTGGCGACGTAATGGCTCGCGGGGAAGATGCTGGTGCGGGGCAGATCGTCGATCACCCTTCCCGTAAGGGGATCGATCTCCTTTATCCCTTCGATCTCATCGCCGAAGAATTCAATGCGCAGCGCCAGGTCTTCCTCATAAGCAGGGAATATCTCCACACTGTCACCGCGCACCCGGAACGTTCCCCTATGGAAATCCACATCATTGCGTTCGTACTGAATATCCACCAGAGTCTGGAGCAGGTCGTTACGCTCCATGGTATTGCCCACTTCGAGCCCTACGAGCATGCCATAGTAGGCCTCTGGAGATCCCAGACCGTAGATACATGAAACCGAGGCAACAATGAGGACGTCGCGCCGCGTCAGGAGACTGCGTGTCGCGCTGTGACGCAGCTTGTCAATCTCCTCGTTGATGGATGAATCCTTCTCAATAAAGGTGTCGCTGCTGGGTACATAGGCTTCGGGCTGGTAATAATCGTAGTAGGAGACAAAATACTCCACCGCGTTATCCGGGAACAGCTCGCGGAACTCCCCGTACAACTGCGCCGCGAGGGTCTTGTTGTGTGCCAGCACGAGGGTGGGCCGTTGTACGTTCTCCACCACGTTAGCCATGGTGAATGTTTTCCCACTTCCTGTGACCCCGAGGAGCACCTGATCGGAGGCTCCCTCTTTGAGACCGGCTGTCAATTCAGCGATTGCAGACGGCTGATCGCCCGCCGGTTCGTAGTTACTCTTTAGAACAAATCTGGCCATAAAATCCTGTGGGGCTAAATAATTCAGTGTAGCTGCTGGGCCGCACGCAGCCGGCGATATTACTCAAACTCCGGCGCAGTAAACTCTTCGAGCTCAACTGGCTGCAGCGCTGCCGGGTCAATAATCTCTATCTCTTTACGCCCGAACTTGAATAGCACTATATCGCGTTCAGCTTCACCGTCTACATCAAATCCGCGCAATCCACTTACACCCCCAGTGTAATCAAATTCCCGCAACTTGGGGCGCAATTGACGGGGCTGGGTCACACGGGGGTCGCGCAGTACATGTGCAAGCAGGCTTGCTGCATCATATGCCTGGGCTGCCAGGATAGTGGGCACTTCAGTATAGCGCTGCCGATACCGGGTAACAAAATTCTGCACAAAAATATCACTTGAACCGGGATCAAAGCCGTCTGTAAACACTGCGCCACGCACATAGCGCCCTGCCTGATTGAGCAGATCGGTTGAGTTCCAGCCGTTAATCCCGAGCAATTGGGCCCCTTCTATATCGGAAAAAGCCAGCTGGGGTGCAAGCAGCGCAATTGTATCAGCAAAATCGGGGATAAACAGAGCATCAAACTCAAGTTCCGGCTCCTGTTCCTCTTCGGCCATTTCCCCTTCTATTTCCAGCCCGGTTTCAACTATCATTTCCTGCCCGGTTTCGATCAGGGTATCGATCTCCCCTTCCTTGTCCTCTTCCGGTGGAGACATGGGCTTCAGCGCCGCGCGAAAGTCCGTACTTCGCGGAGGATAGGAGCGATGATACAGCACTTCTCCCCCCTCCTTTTCAAGGGCAGAGCGAAAGTGGCGGGAAAAGTTATTGCCCAGTTCATTCTCCGGCTGAAGCAATGCAAAGGTCTCCAGCCCGAGGATATGCACGGCATAGTCGACCAAGGCCTGTGTCTGCTGTCTGGCAGTGAGGGAGTGGCGAAATACATATGAACCCAGTTGCGGCAAACCTTCCCAGTGCGACAGCAGAATAATGGGCACACGGCAATCCTGAGCCACCTCAGCGGCTCGAGTTGCGGGTTCCCCCATCATCGGGCCCACAACCGCCAGGACCCGTTGCGACTCCAGCAGCTCCTGCATCACCTCTTCAGTGTGATCAGCATCGGCACGGCTATCACGCACTATAAGCTCAATATTGGTATCCTTCTGTTGTGCCAGGGCCAACTCGACCCCCTGCTTCACCATCTCCCCAAAGGGAGCATAGCGTCCACTCAGGGGAAGCACCACTCCCAGGGCGCGCTGGCGCCACGGGCGCCCTTCAACCTGATCCAGCCATGCAAGAGCGCGCTGGCGGATCCATGGATAATCAGATGAGCGGACCAAATCCTCACCTTTACGATAGACTGCTGAGCCGGGCTCATCCCCCCCAGGGTTGTGTTCCTCGAGCCGGTATAGTTTCACCAGGTCAGCCACAGGGGTTTCGGCAAACATGAAGGAGCTCTCTTCTCGCGCCATCGGGTCCATCCGTGTCAACGCCTTATGCGCAATGCGAAAGGCTTCCCCCAGCATATTCTCATTCGCCTCGGGGCTCTGCAGAACCCGATCACAATGCACCAATACCTGCAGCAGTTCACCCCGCTGCAAAGCCAGCTTTGCCTGCAGTTGCATGTACTCAAGAAGTTGCGGGGAGCTGAGGTCTCCCTTTTCGATTCCGCTCAGCATCTCCTCTACAGTGGCAGAATCCTTTTGCTCCAGGTATTCGTGCGCGAGCAGAAGAGTAATATCATGCGGGCGCTGCGATACGGGGATGCGGGCCGCATAAAGGCGCGCCTGTTCCAGGCGTTCCTCTTCGAGGAGGATGCGGCTTAGCTGCGCATAGGCAGCCGGGGTCTGTTCCGCGTCGGGGTACTCAAGGACAAACTGCCGTAATAGTGATAGGGCTCGTGAGGTGTCACCATTGTCAGCGTATGTTTCTGCCTGCACAAGGATATCCTGCGGGACAGAAGGTTCCTGCGCCTGCAACGGTATACCTGGGCACATAATTGCAGCGCACAAAATAAAAATTCCGAGTATTTTGCGTATTATCATGGTGCTTAATCTCCGCTTGAAAATAAAACAGCTGCATCCGGAATAAACAGATGCAGCTGCATAGTAGCATATTGGCGGGAACTCGCACCACAAAGGTATGCTCCCGGATCACATTATACACGTGACTAGTCGAACAGTTCCTTGACCTTATCAAAGAACCCCTTACCCATGGGATGAACATCATCGCCGGACTCACGGGCAAAATCCTCGAGAAGCTCTTTCTGGCGCGATGTAAGCTTTGTGGGGGTTTCAACCCGCGTTACCACCAACTGATCCCCGCGTCGCCGTCCATGAACATCGGGAATCCCTTTGCCACTGAGCTTCATCACCTTACCGGACTGAGTTCCTGCGGGAATTTTCAATTTCACGCGTCCATCGAGTGTGGGCACTTCGATTTCAGTCCCGAGAGCAGCCTGGGTAAAGGATATGGGTATTTCGCATAAGACGTTGCGCCCCTCGCGACGGAAAATGGGATGTTCTTCAACGGAGATAACTACATACAGATCACCTGAGCGCCCTCCATTGAGACCGACTTCTCCCTCTCCGGCGAGTTTCAGTGCGGTGCCATCCTCGATCCCTGCAGGCACCCGCAGATTCATCTCATGCTTTGCCTTTACGCGGCCACTACCGTTACAGTCCGGGCAGGGGTCTTCAATTTTGCTCCCCGCGCCGTTACAATCGGGACATGGACGTGTAAGCTGAAAAAAGCCCTGCTGCATACGAACCTGCCCGGCACCACCACAGGTGGAACAAGTCGTCGGGCTGGTGCCGGGGCGGGCACCGCTGCCGTCACAGGTTTCACATGCACTGTGACGCGGTATCTTAATATTTTTCTCTGTGCCGAAGGCCGCCTCTTCAAAGGTAACCGTAAGGTTGTAGCGCAGGTCGTCTCCACGCTGCCCGCGGCTGCCACGCCGTCCGCCGCCGGAACTGAAGATATCTCCAAAGATATCGCCGAAGATATCTTCAAATGGGCTGCCGCTGAAGCCTCCAGAAGAGAATCCGCCTCCACCGTTGCCATCGACCCCGGCATGTCCGAACTGATCATAGGCCGCGCGTTTCTGCCGATCTGCCAGAACACTGTACGCTTCCGTAAGCTCTTTAAAGCGGGCTTCGGCTTCCTCATCACCGGGGTTTTTATCCGGGTGGTATTTTACCGCAAGACGCCGATACGCTTTTTTGATTTCAGCTTCACTTGCGTTTTTGTGGACTTCAAGAACTTCGTAATAATCTTGTTTAGCCAAAATGATATCCTCACGTTTACGTTTCCATGCAGCGGACAGACAAAGAACATCCGGCAGTGGTCACGTTTGCAACCGCTGCCGGATGTTTGAACCAAAACAATCTCAGTGGAGCTGCCCCCACTGGAGCCGAGGCCTTGGGCATCGGCTCCAGTGATTGGACCATGTCAGCGGAACGATGCAACCTCTACTTGTACCAATTACACACATCGGTTGCACCTGCCGGGAGATTACTTCTTCTTGTCGTCTTCAACGTCCTCATATTCGGCGTCGACCACATCATCTTCACCTTGCGTCTCGCCCTGCTCTGCCCCTTCACCGGCTTCGCCTTCCTGCTGTGCTTCAGCGTACATCGCTTCTGCGAGCTTGTGGGATGCCTGGGAAAGCGCTTCGACGGATTTGTTGATCGTCTCCACATCATCACCTTCCATCGCCTTTTTCACATCTTCGAGCGCGGATTCGATGTTGCTCTTGGTTTCGGCATCAATTTTATCTTCGTTGTCTTTGAGCGATTTCTCGGTGGTGTAAACCAGACTGTCGGCCTGGTTCTTGGCTTCGATCAACTCGCGGCGTTTCTTGTCCTCGCTCTCGTGCATCTCCGCGTCTTTAACCATCTTCTCGATCTCTTCCTCGCTCAGACCTGAAGATGCGGTGATACGGATGGACTGTTCTTTGCCGGTTCCCATATCCTTGGCAGATACGTTAAGGATACCGTTGGCGTCGAGATCAAACGTAACCTCGATCTGAGGCACACCACGAGGTGCGGGCGGGATATCTGCGAGATCGAAACGTCCGATGGTCTTGTTATCCGCCGCCATCTCACGTTCACCTTGGAGCACATGTACCGATACCGCCGGTTGATTGTCTGCTGCGGTGGAGAAGATCTGACTCTTCTTGCACGGTACGGTGGTGTTCTTTTCAATCAGCTTGGTCATAACTCCGCCAAGGGTTTCAATCCCCAGGGAGAGCGGGGTAACATCAAGGAGGAGTACATCCTTGACATCGCCCTTGAGTACGCCACCCTGGATCGCAGCACCAATGGAGACAACCTCATCCGGATTGACCCCTTTACTCGGAGTTTTGCCGAAGATCTTCTCTACGCGCTCCTGCACTGCAGGCATCCGCGTCATACCCCCGACCAGAATAACCTCATTGATGTCGGAAGCGGAAAAACCCGCATCCTTGAGGGCGGTACGGCAGGGGCCCTCAAGCTTGTCGAGGAGTTCAGCACAGATACTTTCGAGCTTCGAGCGGGTGAGCTTGATGTTCATGTGCTTGGGACCGGACTGATCTGCGGTAATAAACGGCAGGTTGATCTCGGTCTCAACCGAAGAGGAAAGTTCGCACTTCGCTTTCTCACACGCTTCCTTAAGTCGCTGCAGGGCCATTTTGTCATTACGCAGATCAATGCCCTGGTCCTTCTTAAATTCATTGGCTACATAGTCTATGACACGCTGGTCAAAGTCCTCCCCGCCGAGAAATGTATCGCCGTGGGTGGACTTAACTTCAAACACACCTTCGCCGAGCTCCATGATGGAAACATCGAAGGTCCCCCCACCAAGGTCAAAGACTGCGATCTTCTCTTCATCTTTTTTATCCAGACCATAGGCGAGTGCCGCCGCCGTGGGCTCGTTAATAATGCGCAGCACCTCCAGACCGGCAATCTTGCCTGCATCCTTGGTGGCCTGACGCTGGGAGTCGTTGAAATAGGCCGGTACCGTGATAACCGCCTCTGTCACATCTTCGCCCAGGTAGTCCTCGGCGGTCTGTTTCATCTTCTGCAGCACCATGGCGGAAATTTCCGGCGCACTGTACTGTTTGTCGCGCACCTCAACCCAGGCATCACCGTTCTCTGCCTTGATGATCTTGAACGGACTGATCTCGATATCCTTTTTTACCGCCTCGGAATCATATTTACGCCCGATAAGGCGCTTGATCGCAAAGAGAGTGTTCTCCGGATTTGTTACCGCCTGGCGTTTGGCCTGCTGTCCCACCAGACGTTCGCCACTTTCTGAAAAAGCCACCATCGAGGGGGTAGTGCGTGAACCTTCCGCATTTGCGATAACGGTGGGCTCGCCACCATCCATTACAGACACACAAGAGTTTGTGGTGCCCAGATCAATACCTATTACCTTACCCATAACTATTCTCCTTCATATTGGAATATTCAATAATGCATTAAGCCTTAAGGGTTGCTCAGCATTTTACTTAAAAGTAAGTTATAACTCTTTTTCTACATATCAAGGGTCAAAACTGAATTATTGTGAATTTTTCCCTTTATCTTCTGCATCGCTCTTCTTGGATACCATAACCATTGAGGGACGCAAGAGCCGCTCATTGAGGGTGTATCCTTTCTGCATCTCCTCCACTACGGTATTCGGAGGGCAGTCATCACGCTCCATCTGCCCCATGGCCTCATGACGCGCGGAATCAAAGGGCTGCTCCAGGGCATCGATGGGGACAACATTGTACTTCTCCAACACTTTGTGCATCTGACGCTGGGTCATCTCTACACCATCAAGCAGACTCGACTCATTGTCTCCATGTTCGCGTGCATGAGCAATAGCCCTATCAAGATTATCCACTACTGGAAGGATCTCTTTAAGTATACCTTCGTTAGCAAACTTCGCCATCTCCTCTTTTTCGCGCTGCATCCGGCGGCGGTAGTTCTCCATGTCCGCACGCGCGCGCAGATACTGATCCTTCATCTTCGCAAGTTCATCCCTACATTCACTGAGTTCACTTGAGGATACCGTGTCGTCACTTGATGTGACATCTTTATCATCCTGATTTTCGGAACCCTCATTTTCAATAATCTCTACGTCCTCTACCTGCTGCTCCTGCTGTTTTTTCTTTTCTGCCACGGTTCAACCTCTCTATTCTCTATTTATTCGAGTTCTCTTTTAAGCAGTTGGCTGATAAGTCTGGCGGTATAGTCAACGACTGGTATCACCTGTGAATAAAACATGCGGCTTGGTCCGATAACGCCAATGGAGCCAAGGATTTCTCTGCCGTTTGTATAACGCGCCGAAATCAGACTGCATCCCCTGAAATCCTGATAGCGGGTCTGCCCCCCGATATATATCTGAACCCCACTCGAAGCCTGACTCATATCCAGCAATTCAATGAGGAGTTTTTTCTTTTCAAACGCTTTGAAGAGACGTTTCATCGCTTCAGGATCGGCAAAATCTGGATAGTCCAGCATATTGGTTGCCCCCTCAATGATAATATCGTCATCCATATCGGAGTCAAACACCTCACTGGAGAGTGTTAGAGCCTGACGCATGAGGCGGTCATACTTTACCCGCTCCTCCTGCATTTTCTGTGCAATAACGCCCCGCACTTCGCGGATGGTCATACCGTGCAATGATTGATTGAGATAGTTGCCTGCCTGCTGCAACTCATCCGTACTCGGGAGCCCCCCCTCCACCTTGAGGATCTTGTTCTGCACTGCTCCAGTACCTGTTACAAAAATTGCCAGCAATCGATTATTAGACAGAGGTACAAACTCTATATGTCTGAAACGCGAAGCGGAAAAGCGCGGCACCAGCACTACCCCTGTATAGCATGAAATGTCCGAGAGCAGATTCCCCACCCTTTTCAGCAGCGCCTCCACATGCAGATCCACCGTGCTGCAGTGAGATTCGATATTGCGCTGCTGTTTGGGAGAGAGGTCGCGCACCTGCAACATGGTATCCACATAAAAGCGATAGCCTTTATCAGTAGGTATCCGTCCGGCAGAGGTGTGCGGCGAGGCAATAAACCCCATCTCTTCAAGATCCGCCATGACGTTGCGTACCGTCGCCGGCGACATCTTCTCCCGATGCTGTTTGGCAATCGTGCGCGAGCCTATGGGCTCACCCGAGGCAATATATCCCTCAATTATTGCCTCTAATATGCCCAAACTGCGCTGATTCAATCCCATACATCCCTGCCTTGTGCAATTGATGCTGCAACCCAATGGCGCAACACGCTTACACCGAATATTCAAACGTCCTGTTTAGCACTCAATAAGCACGAGTGCTAACAGGGGTGAAGATAACAACGCCCATCCCCTTTGTCAAGGCAGGGGTGCAGGTGGGCAAAATACTATGCCAAAAACGCCTGCACATGGTGATTGTAGAGAAGCCACTCCTGCGGCGGGAAATACCAGCGCCCCGCATTGTGCTGCAGAGCCGTGCCACAGGTGCGAATTGCGTCGGCATAGACGCGGGGGAACTCCACCCCGAAGGTGGCGTAAAATTCCGCCCCATCTATGCCCTGCGCCGTGCGCAGACGCAGATACACCCATTCGGCCATGGCTCCTCGTGCATCAAAGCGTTCCACCTCATGGCGCGGATCTCCGCCGCGCTGTATTGCTGCTACATAGCTATCCACATCCGGCGCCGTTGCGCTCCGCACCCCCCAGCCGGCAGCGTTGAACGCATGCGCCGCCGCGCCACAGGCATAGCAGGTGCGGCGCTCCCAATACATCAGATTATGGCAGCACTCGCGCTCCGCACGCGCATAGTTGGAAATCTCATAGTGGCAGTAGCCCAGCGCCTGCAGGGTCTGATGCCAGGCGATAAACTGATGGCGAAATTCCTCTTCATCGCTCTCGTCAAGCTGTCCTTGTTGGGCCTGCATCCCAAATTGAGTGCCGGGCTCCAGAGTGAGCCCGTAAACCGAAACATGCTCCGGTGCCAGGCAGGCAATCATGTGCTGATCCGCCTCCATCCATGCGCGCCCGCATCTCACCCCCGGCGTACCCGGAAGGGCAAACATCATATCTACATTGATGTTGCTGAATCCCGCGTGGCGTGCGTCTTCAATACACCTTAACGCCTCTGCCCCCGTATGTGTGCGCCCCAGGACACCTAAGGCCTCATCCTGAAATGACTGCACTCCGACAGAAAGTCGATTCACCCCCAGAGCACAAACACCCTCCAGCCATGCGCGCGAGAGCGTGGCTGGGTTCACCTCCATACTGAATTCCACCCCCTCTGCAAACTGAGCCACTTCCTGCAACGCCGTGACAATGCTCTCCACCTGGGCCAAATTCAGAAGGGACGGGGTCCCGCCTCCGATAAACACGCTCCGGAGAGAAGTATCGGCAGCTAGGGTTTTCCGGATATCCATACACAACGCATCTACGTAGGCATCCGGAACCTCCGGGCCCTGCAGGGGGAGAGAATAGAAATCACAGTAGGGGCACTTCCGCGCGCAAAAGGGAATGTGAAGGTAGAGGGCTGATTCGGGTGAAGATGATATGTGCGTAAAAGACATAAATGGCCTTTACAATCAGGGGAAAGGGTAAAAGCAAGCTGACACGAAATACAAAACCCGCACCTTAAACGCACTGCGCCGGAGCGTTAATTTTCGCTCCGGCGCAGAGATGAAACATATATTGATCAACTAATAAAGCTGAATCTGATCTATCGATCTGATTTTCCAGGTCTAGTGGAAGTACTTGGCGTTGACCAGCATGTGCACCGCAATACTCGCAGCATATCCCAGGGCAATAATCGGGGTAAATATCAGATGACGCCCGAACGTATAGATGCCGCGTGCCGTACCCATGAGGGCAACACCCGCTGCAGAGCCGATGGAGAGCATACTCCCCCCCACCCCGGCAGTCAGGGTCACCAGGAGCCAGTGACCGTGCGACATATCCGGCTCCATACTCAGAACCGCAAACATTACCGGGATGTTATCCACAATCGCCGAAAGGACACCAACCAGCACATTGGCATTGAACGGCCCCAGATCAAAATACATGAACTGGGATGCCATGGCGAGGTAGCCGAATTGGCCCAGTCCGCCCACACACATGATGACACCGTAGAAAAACAGCAGAGTATCCCACTCGGCCGCGGCAATACGGCGGAACAGATCAAACCCGTGATTGTCTTCTTCCGCTCCCATCCCCGGAGGGATATCAGACATATTCGCCGAGTGTTCATGCAATTTGATGTAGTAGGACATGAAACCCAGATACCCGAGTCCCAGCATCATCCCTGCGGCGGGAGGCAGATGGAGGAAGTTGTGGAAGGAAACAGCGGTGGCAATAGTGCACAGAAACAGAAATATGATCCGCTTCGCGCCGAATTTCATCACAACCGCCTCGTCAAGAGCTGGAGGCGTCTCCTTGTTGATCATGAAGTTCATGATAAATGCGGGCACGATCCAGTTGACAAGGGAGGGAATAATCAGAGCAAAAAATTCCTGAAATTCCACCATCCCCTTCTGCCATACCATCAGAGTGGTAATGTCACCGAAAGGAGAGAACGCCCCGCCCGCATTGGCTGCGACCACCACGTTAATGCACGCAATAACCACGAAGCGTTGATTGGAGCCACCCACAGCCATCACTACGGCACCCATCAGCAGAGCCGTGGTCAGGTTATCCGCAAGGGGAGATATAACAAAAGACAGCGCACCGGTAAGCCAGAATATCACCCGGAGAGAAAACCCGCGCGACACCAGAATGCAACGCAAAGTCTGGAACACGTTGCGCTCCTCCATGGCATTGATGTAGGTCATCGCCACAAGGAGGAACAGAAACAGTTCCGCATATTCAATAAGGTTGTGTTTGATAGCGTTATGCGCATGATCGGGCATTCCGGCTGCATTGTAGCTAATAGCGACAAGCACCCAGATAACTCCGGCGGCAAGGAGTACTGGTTTACTTTTACGCAGATGGATTTGCTCTTCGAAGATAACCAGGCTGTAGGCAGCGACAAAAAAGATCAGGGCAATGATGCCCATGGCCGAGCCGGTCATGTTTTGGATCTGGGTTCCACCCTCACTGGCAACAGCGGGCAGAGCAAGCAAGGTGAACAACAACGTCAACAGAATTTTCACAACTTCCCCCGTAAAATAAAACATATAACATAAACAGAAAAATAACCCTGAAAAGCTGTATTCAGACCTCTTCAGAGCCGGCACACAAAAACAATATCAAATTACACATAAAAATTCCGGCCAGTGCCCAGAAAGCAGGCCAGAACTACATTCCGCGCAAATACAAAGCTCTTTGCGCATCTATTACATTTTTGCTGTGTCACCCATACCAATTTTACGGTTTTCTTGGTTTGCCCGAACCAATTTTTTCTTAATATCACCGCGATGCGCTACCTGTCAACAAAGCAAATCTTATATGTGTTACTTTCTGCCCTATTGTGTGCTTCATTTCGCCCCCATTTACGCCCGAACAGGAGCCCTTTGCCCCCTTGCTACACCGTGTTGCCCTAGTCTATACTGATTATAACGTATCAGCCTAAATGTAGAAGATTTTTTCACACATATAATATTAAGAGGAGGTTACATAAACATGAAACAGGATATCACTGCTGGGGTAGTACAGTTCAACATTAAACTGGGCAATGTAGACGCCAATATCGAAACGGCTGATGCGGGGCTGCGACGTCTGGCAGCGCAAAACGTACAGCTTGCGCTCCTGCCGGAGATGTGGAGTTGTGGCTACGATTACCGCAACCTCTCCCATTTGGCAGAGGAAACACCCCGCATTCTCGAACTGCTCAAAGAACTCTCAACCGAACTGAACCTGGTAATCGTCGGAAGCCTGCCGGAAAAAGACAACGACACCCTGTACAACACCCTTTATGTTGCAGACAAAGGAAACATCGTGGATAGCTACCGCAAGTTACACATGTTTTCCACCATGGGTGAAGATCGCTTTTTAAGCCCCGGCGATCGCGTTTGCGTAGTCCCCACCTCCGCCGGACGCCTGGGCCTGGCCATCTGCTATGATCTGCGCTTTCCGGAATTGTTCCGCAAAATGGCCCTTGAAGGGGCGGAAATTCTCTGCATCCCCGCCGAATGGCCCAAACCCCGCCAGGAACACTGGCGTACCCTGTTGCGTGCGCGCGCCATCGAAAACCAGATGTTTGTCGCTGCCGCCAACTGCTGTGGAATTCAGGGAAAACTCGATTTCTTTGGCATGAGTATGCTGATTTCAGCGCGCGGAGATGTCCAGGCAGAAGCCGGTGAGACCGACACCGAACTGGTCGCCACCTTCTCCCATGAGGAGATGATCAAGTACCGTTCGCAGATTCTGAGTTTCCGCGACCGTCGCCCCGAAATTTACGGTACCCTGCCTTAAATTTGCGCAATGGGATAAGAGGGGAATACATAAATAATTGCCCCCGTAATCTTCAATAGCGTTCGAGTACTTCATATTTGGTGGTGCGCCGCACCGGAGTAAAGCCTGCAGCGCGAATCAAGTGGATGATCTCAGCCTGCGACATGCGAAACGATACCCCGGCGGCGGCGACAACATTCTCTTCGAGCATGGTGCCCCCCATGTCGTTGGCACCAAAACGCAGCGCTATCTGCGCCATGCGCGCCCCCTGGGTAACCCAGCTCGCCTGAATATTGGGGATGTTATCCAGCACCAGACGGGAGAGCGCCACAACGCGCAGATAGTCGGTCCCACTGGCGCCGTGGGGGATCTCGTGCCCGAGTTCGGTATTGTCGGGCTGGTAGCTCCAGCTGATGAACGCGGTAAAACCTCCAGTGCGTGACTGAATCTCGCGCACGCGCAGGAGATGCTCCACCAGTTGCTCCGGGGTTTCGCCGCAGCCGAACATCAGGGTGGCGGTGGTTTTCATCCCCAGTTCGTGGGCTGTTTCCATCACTTCGGCCCACTTGCGCCAGCCGATTTTATTCGGCGAGATATGCCGCCGCACCGCATCCACCAGCACCTCGGCGCCTCCACCGGGGATTGATTCAAGTCCGGCGCGCTGGAGGCGCTCGATACATGCGCGGATGCTTATCCCCTCGTGGGTCGCAAGGTGTACCACCTCTGCAGGCGAGAGGGAGTGGATCTGCACCGCCGGAAAGCGGCGCCGCAGCAGGGCAAACAGTTCTTCAAACCAGCGCAGCGGGAGCTCGGGGTGAATCCCCCCCTGCATCAGCAACTGGGTGCCACCGCACTCCACAAGTTCCGCCACCTTGGCGCAGATCTCCTCTTCGCTCAGGACATACCCTTGAGGGTCGGAGATGTCGCGGTAGAAGGCGCAGAAGCGACACTGGCAGCTGCAGATATTGGTGTAGTTGACGTTGCGGTCCACCACAAAGCCCACCTCTCCTGCGGGGTGGAGATGAGTACGGCGCGCATCCGCGAGCTTCCCGAGTTGGAGCAGGTCTACCTCCCGGTACAGATAGAGCGCCTGCGCGCGTGTCAGCGGCGCGCCCTGATTGAGGGCGGTATGGATCAGATCGAGTTCAGACATATCAGTAATTGTTCAGCAAAGGCTTATGGCATCCATTCCAAGGAACACGACTGTTTGAGATTGGGGCCGTCCATGGCCGTTCGACTGTCGCCGTCCGTGGCGACAGACGCCCTTTCCATGGATACAATAAGCCCCTGCCGCTAGTGGATGGTGAATAGTTACACATATTATTAGTATACCTGCAGATCCTGGTACAGGGTGTCGCGCTCCACCGGAGTACGCCCCGCGCTGCGGATCTGGCGCACAATTTCTTCCTTACCCAGAGCCTGGGGGGAATCAGCGCCGGCGTCGTGGCCGATCTTCTCCTCCACCACGGTACCATCCAGGTCGTTGACTCCGAAACACAGTGCCACCTGCGCGACCTTGAGCCCGAGCATCACCCAGTACGCTTTGATGTGCTGGAAGTTATCCAGATAGATGCGGCTGATGGCGAGGGTTTTAAGGCAGTCAATTCCGTCGGGGCCGTGTTCCACCTTGATATTGCTGTTTTCGGTTTGAAACGCGAGGGGGATGAAAGCCTGAAAACCGCCGGTGCGATCCTGCAGTGCGCGTAAGCGCCGCATATGATCCACCCGGTGGATGTAGTCTTCAACATGGCCAAAGAGCATGGTGGCGTTGCTCTTAAGCCCGCCGGCATGGATCTTCTCCGTCACTTCGAGCCAGCGCGCGGCGGAGATTTTTTCCGGACAGATCTGGCTGCGGATCTCATCCGCAAAGATTTCCGCCCCCCCGCCGGGGGTGGAGTCGAGACCGAGGCGCTTGAGTTCGCTGATCACCTCTTCAACCTCAAGGGATGAAATGCGCGCAAAGTAGTCGATCTCCACGGCGGTGAAGGCTTTGATTTTGATGGCCGGGTTATTGGCCTTTAGGGTCGCCATCATGCGCAGGTAGAATTCAAACGGCAGCTCCGGATGCAGCCCTCCCACCATGTGGAGTTCCGTTGCTCCGGCCGCCTTCGCCTCTGCGGCGCGCTGAAGAATCTCGGCGAGATTATACGTGTAGGCGTCGGGTTCGCTGCCATCCTTGCAAAACGCACAGAAACGGCAGTGATTGACACACACATTGGTGTAGTTGATGTGGCGATTGACGTTAAAAAACACCCTGGAGCCGTTTTTTTTGCGATTCGCCAAGTCAGCGAGTTCTCCGATGGCGAGCAGGTCGTCGGACTCAAACAGCTGCAGCGCTTCGGCATCGCTAATGCGGGTATCTGTTTCAATTTTGGTGCGTATGTTGGCATATAGTTGCTGGTTCATACTGTGTCTGCTTTCATCTCGCGTAATTATTCTGCCCTAATTATTGCCAAGATCATGCATTTGTTGGGTTGCGGACCCGGGCGCACACCTCGGTGCGCCCCTACCCTTTCACGGTATACCCATCGCCCCAGCGCCGGGTTAAATGGTGCTCTATGTGGAGCTGGTCCAACACGCGGCTTACGATAAAATCCACCAGATCCTGCACCTGGGTAGCTCCGTGATAAAATGCGGGCATCGCCGGGAGGATGATGGCACCGGTTTCACTTAACGTAAGTAGGTTGCGCAGATGAATGGTGTGGAGCGGGGTTTCGCGTGGCACCAGAATCAGACGGCGGCGCTCCTTGAGCATCACATCTGAGGCGCGCTCGATCAGGGTATTGCTCACCCCGGCGGCAAGACGCCCCACAATGCCCATGGATGCCGGGATCACAACCATGGCGTCAGCGGCGGCAGAACCGCTTGCAACCGGAGCCATGAAGTCGTGTTCAGCATAGCAGCGCAGCTGGCCTGCGCGCGGCTGATAGTATTCGCACAGCTCGCGTTCGAGTACAGCCGGCTCATCCGCCCAGCTCAACTCCACTCCAGCGGGAAACGCACCCCCCTGCTGCTCCAGACGCAGCACCTGTCTGCCTGCCGCAGAGGTAAGGAGCGAAACCCGACAGCCGCGCGCGAGAAGGTGCTGGAGGAGGGTAACAGCATACCCCGCCCCGGAAGCGCCACATATGGCCACCACGATGTGGGGCTGGCGCTGATCGATCTCATGTGTGGTACCGGTATGTATCATCCCAACAGCACCACATCCGCAAGAACAAACGCAAACAGAATAATACTAATATAGCCGTTCATGGTGAAGAATGCCGCATCCAGACGGCTCAAATCCTCAGGCTTTACCAGACGGTGTTCATACACCAACAGCGCCGCCACAACTGCAACCCCCACCAGATAGAGCCAACCGAGTCCGGCACTGAGCCATACCAACAGCAGGACAACTACCATCCCAATGTGGAGCCAGCGCACCAGAAGGCAGGATTTTTGCGCTCCGAGATGTGCCGGGATGGAGTACAGCCCCTGATCGCGGTCAAAATCGAGATCCTGCAGAGCGTAAAATATATCGAACCCGCTTACCCACAAAAGCACCGCGAGCCCGAGAAGAACAATAGAGATCTGCACGTCTCCGCGCAACGCAATCCACGCTCCGATGGGTGCAGCGGCAAGGCACAGACCCAGAATCAGATGGGCGTAGATAGTGAAACGTTTGGCGTATGCGTATAAAACCAGAAAAAACAGCACTACAAAAGAGAGATAGAAGCACAGGGGATTGAGCTTCCACGCCGCAAGCTCAAACATCAGCACGGAGATGATTACAAAAATCCACGCTTCAAGGAGTGATACCTTGCCGGCCGGGATATGGCGCTCTTCAGTGCGCGGATTTCGTGCATCGATGCGCGCATCGATGATGCGATTGAGCCCCATAGCAGCGGAACGCGCCCCCACCATGGCAACAAATATCCACAGCAGTTGCGTCAACGACGGCAGTTGTTCACTTGCATCTGCCGCCAGCACCACCCCGATAAGAGCAAACGGGAACGCAAATACAGTATGCGAGAACTTTATCATCTCGAGCAGCGCCCTGATCTTCGCTCCCACACGGTGCGCAAGGGCTGGTCGGGTAATTCGTTCGGACATGTTCTCTTCCTTTCCCCACAGGTGGATTGTCTCCTTACCTTACGAGCGAACTTATACACCCGCAACACCGCATGAATCAAGTTCTTTGCCAGAGGAAACGCTTTAGCTGCGTTGCTTACAAAACGTCAACGCCACCCCACCCTTCCGTCTTGATGCGATCTCAACACGGTGTTATATTCAAAATCAATTCAAGGAGATCTTATGCTATTTGTCCTGTTCCTCACATTGGCACTTACCCTGTTCTGGCTTCTGCTTTCATGGCATTTCACAACGTTTGTGCTGAGTTGCGGCGTTGCGTCCATTGCACTGACCATGTATCTGGCGTTACGCATGAAAGTAGTGGACGAGGAGTCAATCCCCATACACCTTTCAGCATATATTCTGTGGTATTGGGTCTGGCTCGGCAAGGAGGTTATTACGTCCACCTGGGATGTAACCTGGCATATCTGGAACCCCAGAAAAAGGGTTCACCCGCGGGTAATTACGGTAGAAGCCACCCCGCAGACATCTTTCGGGTTAATGCTTTATGCCAACTCCATGACCCTGACTCCGGGTACGGTATGTCTCGATGTAAGCGATAAATCAATCAAGGCGCATGCCCTCACAGAAACTGCTGCTGCCGCTCTCGAGAGCGGAGGAATGGGCACACGCATCCGCAGGCTGGGTCTATGATCAATATAACGAGTATATATGCCGGAGCATGTCTCGCGCTGCTGGGAGTAATGGGAATCACCATTGTCCGCGCCATCCTGGGGCCCAGTGCCTTTGATCGCGTTATGGCAGTAAACATGTTTGGCACCAAGACGGTTTTGTTGCTTTCATTACTCGGGTTTCTTAGCGGACGCCCCGACTTCCTCGACATCGCTCTGGTATATGCGCTGGTGAACTTCTTAAGCACCATAACCATACTGCGCTTTTTTGAAGGGCGTACCCCATCAGCTGCAGGTGAGGTCGACACGCCAGATGCCCCGCAGGCGGCAAAGCCGACATCCATGGAGGAATAGATGGAAACCTTGTTAACCTGGATTTCAGCCCTGAGTATCGGGACGGGTGTTTTTCTAGGAATTACCGGGGCAGTGGGAATTTTCCGTCTGCCCAATTTCTTCTCTCGTCTCCATGCTGCCAGCGTTACGGACTCCGGATGTGCGTTTCTTATTCTATTCGGACTTATGCTCCAGTCCGGCATCGCTATCCCAACGGTAAAGCTTTTTTTTATTCTGATATTTCTCCTCATGACCAGCCCAACAGCTACCCACGCACTGGCCAAAACAGCCATTGACTGCGGTGAGGCACCAACTCCAGATCCCTACGAGGAGCGCTGATGGATCTTATTATCGATATCACTCTCCTGACGTTTCTGGGAATAACCGCTCTGGCGATCAACCGCATAGACAAGTTGTTCTGCGTCATCATGCTCTCGGGGATATACAGCCTCCTGTGCGCTTCCCTTTTTGTAACTATGGATGCAGTGGATGTCGCTTTCACTGAGGCCGCGGTAGGAACCGGTATTGCCACCGTGCTGCTGCTTAGCACTATCGGCGCTACAGATACCCAGCAACGCAGCGCTCCTCATCGGCCCATCCTCGCGCTCCTGGTGGTCTGTACCACAGGAGCCATTCTGATTTACGGCACCATGGATATGCCGGCATACGGTGACCCTGATGCGCCGGTACATCAGCATGTAGCCCCGCGCTACCTGGAACAGTCACAGGAAGAGGTTGGACCACCGAATATTGTCACATCGATTTTAGGCAGTTATCGCGGCATAGATACCCTGGGCGAAACCGTGGTTATATTCACCGCCGGCTTAAGTGTGGTGGGTCTAATCGGTTTTCGAGGAATGCAAAAGTACGGAGATCGGAAACGCGCTGCCGGAATAACTAAAGAGGACATGGATGAGCATCTGGTCCTGCGCATAGTGATCAAAATGTTCATCCCTCTGATACTTCTGTTTGCCCTGTATGTACAGTTCCACGGAGACTACAGTCCGGGAGGTGGCTTTCAGGCCGGAGTTATTTTCGCAAGTGCATTTATTTTCTACACCCTGATGTACGGACTGGATAAAGCGATGCTGGTCATCCCCCCGCGGATCCTGGGTCATATCGGGGCACTGGGGGTACTCCTTTACGGCGGAGTTGGAGTGGCGACCATGCTCCTGGGGGGAAATTTTCTCGAATACGATGTCCTGATGCATGACCCTTTACATGGGCAGCATCTGGGGATTTTTCTGATTGAACTGGGCATAGGAATCACCGTGTTCTCAATAATGGTGCTGATTTTCTTTGCCTTCAGCTCCAGAAAGGGGTTACGCCATTGAATATAGGTGCGCACTACAACTACTGGATGGCTATTTTCCTGATGATGACCGGATTCTATATAGTTATCACCCACGGGAATCTGATCAAGAAACTGATCGGGCTCAACCTTTTTTCCACTTCAGTATTTATTCTCTACATTTCCCTCGCTAAGGTTCAGGGGGGGACTGCCCCCATCGCCGCACCCGGTTTTGAGGTGTACTCCAACCCCCTGCCCCATGTCCTGATCCTTACCGCCATTGTGGTGGGGGTAGCTACTACCGCAGTAGGACTGTCACTGGTACTCCTTATCTACGACCGTTACGGCACCATCGAGGAGGATGAAATACGCTTGAAGGATGATTCGCTATGAACCACCTGGCTGCAATTCAGGTCATCATACCTCTCCTGAGTGCGCCGCTGTGTCTCCTGCTGCGTTCGCGTACGGGTGCGTGGCTGATAGCCCTGGTAGCATCATGGGCCACCTTCGGCGTAAGTCTGGTGTTGTTCCACACGGTCACCCACCACGGCACCGTAACATACGACATGGGAGGCTGGCCCGCCCCCTGGGGGATCAACTACCATATCGATTCACTGAGTGCGCTTATTGTACTGATTGTAAGTGGTATCGGGGCTTTGACTCTGGCATATGCTTATAAAAGTGTAAAACGCGAGATCCGACCCGAAAGTTTGCGCGCCTTTTATGCCCTGCTCCTCATCTGCCAGAGCGGCCTCCTGGGTATCGCAGTCACCGGCGATGCCTTCAATATGTATGTATTTCTCGAAATTTCGTCTCTGTCAGCGTACGCGCTCATCGGTCTGGGACAGAGGCGCAGGGCTCTGCGCGCCGCGTTCCAGTACCTGGTTATGGGGACCATCGGTGCAACCTTTATCCTCATCGGTATCGGTCTGCTCTACAGCCTGACCGGCACTCTGAACATTCAGGATCTCGCTGTGCGTATCGCTCTGATCCCTGAGTCTGAATACGGACACCGTACCCTGATCACTGCATTTGCTTTCCTGACTGTAGGGTTCAGCCTCAAGCTCGCACTTTTCCCGCTGCATTTATGGCTACCCAACGCCTACACTTACGCCCCCTCTGTGGTAACAATCTTCCTCGCTGCCACCGCCACCAAGGTGGCGGTATATATGTTGTTGCGTTTCTCCTTCTGCATACTGGGGAAGCGTTTTGTGTTTGAGCAACTGACCCTGGGCAACATTCTTCTCCTTCCGTCTCTAGCCGCTATCCTGATTGCGTCAATGGTGGCGATATTCCAGTACGATATCAAGCGGATGCTTGCGTATTCGAGTATCGGCCAGATTGGCTATATGACCCTCGGGATCAGCCTCAACTCCCATGCGGGTCTGAGCGCCGGCATCCTGCATATGTTCAACCATGCCCTGATGAAGGGGGCGCTCTTCATGGTGATGGGCGCAGTGGTATACCGTACCGGCTCAGTATATCTGAGTGATTTCCGCGGTCTGGGACGGCGCATGCCCTGGACCATGGCGGCCTTTGTAATCGGGGGCATGAGTCTGATAGGTGTTCCTCTGACCGCCGGATTCATCAGCAAATGGATTCTGGTGGAAGCCACGTTAGAGGCCGGGTGGTGGCCGGTAACGGGAATAATCCTGCTCGGATCTCTACTCGCGGTGATCTACATCTGGCGCGTCATTGAAACAGCATACTTCAACCCGCGCCACGAGATCGAACACGGTACAGAGGAAGCTCCTCTAAGCCTTCTGTTACCTATGTGGATTCTCATAGGTGCCAATATCTACTTCGGCATCGACACCACCATCCCTCTGGATATGGCTGAACGCGCTGCCACTATGCTGATCAGCGGAGGCACCCTATGAGCAGTATGGTTCTGATGCAGCTGTGTATTCTTATTCCGCTGATAGGAGCGTTATTGATCGGCCTGAGCTCCCGCGCCCCCAATATCCGCGAAGGGGTAACCCTTATGAGTGCGGCGCTCCTCCTTGCGGTGGTATGCGCCCTCTACCTGGATACCCATGCCCTGGAGGCGGGCCCCCTGGTGCTGGCTGAACCGGTAGCCGGTGCTGCAATCAAGCTGGAGTTGGAACCGTTGGGCCTGTTGTTTGCCGGGATTGCAAGCCTGCTGTGGCTGGTTACATCTCTGTACACCATCGGGTATATGCGCTCCAACAGCGAAAAACACCAGACCCGCCTGTACATCTGCTTTGCCATTGCCCTTTCGAGTTCCATGGGAATCGCCCTTGCAGGAAACCTGTTTACCCTGTTTATTTTTTACGAAACCCTTACACTCTCAACCTATCCGCTGGTGGCGCACAAGGAGGATGAAGACGCCCTTTTCGGAGGTCGTTTCTACCTCGGGATTCTCATGACCACCTCCATAGGGCTGCTGCTGCCGGCGATTATCTGGGTATGGTATGCCGGCTCCAGCATCGACTTTGTTCCCGGTGGGGTGCTGCCTTCGGACATGGCCACTACTAGTGTGTGGATACTGATGTTTATGTTTGCTTTCGGAATAGGCAAAGCCGCACTGATGCCGATTCACCGCTGGCTGCCGGAGGCGATGGTGGCCCCGACCCCGGTGAGCGCCCTGCTTCATGCAGTAGCGGTGGTAAAGGCCGGGGTATTCTGCATGCTGAAGGTTCTGGTGTACATCTTCGGCGCTGAGGTTTTACTCCAATCGGGTGCGAACATGCTCCTGATCGTGCTGGCTTCGGTTACCATTGTGGTTGCCTCATTGATTGCCCTGCAACAGGACAACCTTAAACGCCGCCTCGCCTACTCCACCGTGAGCCAGCTTTCGTATATCACCCTTGCAGGGGCAATTCTCACCCCCATATCTACAACTGCAGCCATGCTCCATATGGCAGCGCACGCCTTTGGCAAGATCACTTTGTTTTTTGGTGCCGGTGCCATATATACCGCAGCGCACAAGACGCGCGTAAGTGAATTGAACGGAATCGGCAAACGGATGCCATGGACCATGGGAGCCTTTGCCATTGCAACCCTGTCGATGATCGGGGTGCCCCCGGCGGGTGGCTTTATCTCTAAATGGTATCTCTTCCAAGGTGTATGGACATCAGGGTACTGGATCCTCCTGCTGGTGTTGCTCCTCAGTACCCTGCTCAACTGTGCTTATTTCATCCCTATTGTACATGCGGCATTTTTCCGCTCGGAAACCTATACCCCGGAACACACCCCCGGGCAGGTACACGGCGAGGCGCCCCGGATAATGGTGGTGGCGCTGTGCATCACTGCGATTTTATCCGTAGCATTGTTTTTCTTTCCAGATCCGGTATTGCACCTGGCCCAACAGCTTCAGGGAGGTGGATAGATGCAATCAGAAAACCACACCCAATCCGTACCCAGATCCAGAGTCAACGTCACTTTCTGCGTCTTGCTGCTACTGCTTTTGGGAGCAGATTTCATCCTCACCCCACACGCTCCTCTGCACCATCTGCCCCAGGTCGGTATCTACATGCTTGTAACCCTGATGGGAATCGGAGCTGTTCTGGGTGTAACCCTGCTGGTAAGCTACTTACTGCGGCGCCGGGAGGATTACTATGAACGCTGATCTTTTACTTGTACCCGGAATTTTGCTGAGCATCATGGGACTGTTGCTCCCATTTATCCCCGCATGGCTGCGGCGGGTATTTGTGGTGCTGTTGCCACCGTTGCTGCTGACACACATCTGGCACCTGCCCTTCAGCGTCATCAACATCAGCTGGTTGGAGTTTCAGCTCACATTGTTGCATCAGAGCAGCTCGGGGCTGCTGTTTGCGAGTGTCTTTCTTCTTGCGCTCTGGGGTGGCGGGCTCTTTGCCCTGCAGGACGCTTCCCCACGCGAGTTGGGAGCGGCATTTGTCTACGCAGGCGGTGCCATCGGCATAACTCTGTGCGGCGACTGGATCACATTATTCTG
>JAWOFA010000014.1:0-20747 GCA_046482505.1 Desulfuromonadaceae bacterium
CCGGTCATGCGAACATTACCCTGGGGCACGTATTCCATAAACAGGTCTCCACCACGTAGATGATTGACAATGTTGCGCTCACAGCGCCCGGTGAAAAAGGCGACAACCACCACCGCAGATGCTCCGGTACCACACGCCAGGGTTTCACCCGCACCGCGCTCCCAGGTGCGCTGCTTTACCTCGGTCGTGGATACAATTTCAACAAACTCAACATTAGTGCGCTCCGGAAACAATGGATGGTTTTCGATTAAAGGCCCCCACTTTCCTACATCAAACGCATCCACATCCTCAACAAAGACTACACAGTGGGGATTCCCCATGGATACGCAATTCACCTCAAAGGTCTCTTGCCCCACCTGCAACTTCACATTGAGCGCCAGTTCATGTGACTTTCCATGCATGGGGATTTCTCCGCGCAGCAGCTGCGGCTGCCCCATATCCACCACGGCTTTCTCAGCCTTGCCATCTGTGCCCGGGACCACTTCGATGCTGCGCACTCCTGCAGCGGTTTCAATACTTACTGTAGTACCCGTAACGCGTTTACGATCGTAGAGATATTTAGCCACACAGCGAATGCCGTTGCCACACATCTGCGCCTCGGTGCCGTCAGCATTAAACATACGCATCCGTGCATCGGCGAGTTCAGAAGGGAGGATCAGAATCAAGCCGTCAGAACCGATGCCGAAATGACGCTCACTCACCTCACGGGCGAGGAATTCGGGATTTTCCAAGGCTGAAAAGGAGGCATCAACGTAAACATAATCGTTGCCGAGGCCGTGCATTTTCACAAACTGCATATCTGGTTCTCCCTGGGTTTCTTCGTACTGGGTTTCTTCGTACTGGGCTTCTTCGTACTGGGCTTCCGGCGCATCCTCTGCAGAAATGAATACTACATGCGTATCCGCCAATTTATCATTCCAGCCACGTGCTTCCCGTTCCCACCATATCACAGCATATCCAGCTCCCAGGCACAGTGCGGAAACAAAGCCACCACAGGTTCGTAGCATAACCTGAGTCAGTGTCAATGGCTCACCATCGCTGGACACCACCCTTATTCCGGTCAGAACCTTACCCGGGGTCTGTCCATTTATATAGTGAAACAGGATGAAATACGCGAGTGCAATGAGAATCAGCAGGAGGTAAAATCCCCCTCGGGCGCGGGGGCTGTAAAGGAGTGGAGCAAAAAAGGCCGCCTCCCCTTCCCACAGCAGATTATACCCCAACGTGTAAAATAACAACCAAACAGCACTTATAGCAGCTATGTCAAGCACGGAGGCCAGAAAACGCCGGCCGATGAGGGCACGTCCCCGGGGTATGGGCGTAACCCCCAGAGGGAAGGCTTCTGCGGGAGATCCCCCACTAAATAATGGCTCAGTTGCAGAGTGATCAGCGGTCCATAGGGTGTTTACTGAATTGGGGGGAAAGGAGTGCCCGGCCCTCTCTTCTTCTCGATGGCTCTCAGGTTTCGGCGCGGGGGAAAATTCGAATCCGGCGAACAATGGTGGTTCAAAATCATCCTCCGCGGTATTCTCCAACCCGGCAACCTTCAGACTTGACTGGCGTCCATCCGCGGCACTGGAGCCTATCTCGACAGGGGGTGCTGTTGTCCCTGCCGCTAATGTGGGAGAGCTATCTTCATTTTCTAACGTGGCGGGATCTGCCACAGCTACTGAATCACCCTCAAGATTACCGGCCTCTGCAGTTTTCCGCGATAATTCACGGCCACATTTCTTGCAGTGTTCCAGATGGGCAAAGCTGTTATAACCGCAATGAGGGCAACGCATATCTTCTCCATAAGTACCGGATCTCTGCCGCATACACTGACGTGTCCGGCTCTATTCACTCCCCAGTATCTGCTTTTTTTCCAGTATCACCGTACAGATACTGCAACACCGCCACAACCCCGAATCCGGCCGTTTCTGTCCGTAGAATACGAGGGCCGAAACGCACCGGGATAAATCCGTATTGTTCCGTGCACTCAACTTCGGCACTTGTCAATCCCCCCTCGGGCCCGACCAGAACGGCAATGCCGCCATCGGTTGACTCCAACTGCTGAGGCAGGATCGCGCTCAATTCAACCTCTGCCTCTTCCCACAATACCAGACGCAGGGGGGCAGTACAGCCTTTAAGCGCCTCCTCAAGTTCCCGAGGCCTGCCTACCCGTGGCAGCCAACTGCGTCCGCTCTGGCGCGCAGCTTCCTGGACAATTTTACTCCAACGCTGTAATTTCTTATCCACCTTTGTCGCGGCAATGCGCCCCTGACAACGCCCGGTATATACCGGCACGAAGCTACTCACCCCGAGTTCGGTATTCTTCTGCAGCACAAGATCGAAACGCTCACCCTTCGGCATCCCCTGCAGGAGTTCGATGGGTACAGCTGTTTCCGCTTCAGGGCGCCACTTCAGTACACGCACCCGTGCCTTTTTCTGGGTTCCATCCTCAAGTGCTACGCGGCAACACAGACCTGCACCATCGCACAGGTCAAATGTGTCATCAGGGCGCAGGCGCAATACAGTTATAATATGATGGGAAATATCTGCAGGGAGTGCGAAAATCTGATCAGTCCGATCCAGTGACGGGACAAAGAAGCGCCGCATCAGGGTTCTCTCCGGTACTCAATACAGGCCCACTCTCCGGCATAGTTCACCCTGGGTGCAGCAGCAAAGCGAGGGTTGAATGTACGGGTAACAAAATCCACCTTCTCCGCGAGTATGCCGGAAAGCACCAGATATCCACCCGGAGCGACACGCGCACACAATTCGCCAGCGAGACGGACATTCTCCTCTGCGAGAATATTGGCCACCACCAGATCAAAACTCCCGGGGATCGTCTCAAGGGGATCAAGAGTCGCCTCAATACTCTGTTCGCATCCATTAATTGCGGCATTGGCCCAGGTTGTTTCCACCGCAACGGGATCAATGTCACACGCAACGGCGCTCTCGGCACCAAGGGCAAGAGCCGCAATGGCAAGAATTCCCGAGCCGGTCCCCACATCGAGGATACGGCGCACTCCTGCGCCCGCATCGTGGCGTTCAGCGATAAACTCCAGGCACAAACGCGTAGTACCATGGGTTCCGGTACCGAACGCCATCCCCGGATCGAGGGTCACTACAGCACAGCCGGGGAAGTCACCCTCCTCCCAACTAGGTTTAACCACAAGGCTGTTACCGATCTGAGCGGCGCTGAAATACTGCTTCCACCCTTCCGCCCAGTCCTGCGCGCCTATTTCGCGCCACGCCAGACGGGGGCAATCCATGTCCGCAACTTCCGCATCCAGACGGGCATGAAGTTTTTGCACCAGCTCAGCAGGCGCGTTTTGTGCGGGGAAAAAAGCCTTAATGGTGTAACTATCCGTATACACCTCATCCGGGTCAGGAACAACAAAGGTGTCCAGCTTACGCTCATCCACGATAACCCCTGTACTTCCCATCTCAACCATCAACCCGCATACAGCATCAGTGGCCGCCACAGGAACAACACAGGATATTTCATACCACTTTTCAGTCATTTCGCTTATGTAGCAAATCGAACCCGGAAACGCAATAAACAATAAAATTTCAATAAAATTTCTTGACACGGGAACACAAAAGCGTGATAAAAGTAACGTTCAACTAATGAACGAGACATGGAAACATATGAAAATTTGTACCACATATAGTATGTAATTCATCTCATATTGTCGCACAGGTTTCAAAGTATATGCCCCCTGGATATTCTGAGCACTGTACTCAATTTAATTCGGTTTTTTCATTGCGCGCCAGTTGCATAACCTTTTTTTTCTGGTATAGGTTGCGTAATACACATTACAGTTTTTTGAGAAAGATATGAGTTCTGGCAAAAAAGTGCTTCTTCTCTCTGATGCTACCGGTGAAACTGCAGAAAAAATGGTATCTGCGGCTCTCACACAGTTTCAACATGAGGATGCCCAGGTTACGCGCGTAAGTAATGTACGAAGCAAAAACCAGGTATATACGGCACTGGACAAAGCAGCGCAACAACAGGCGATGATTATATACACCATCGTCAACCGTGATCTATCGCGCCTGGTGCACGAAGAGTGCAGTGCCATGGGTTTGATCAGCGTCGATATCCTGACCCCCCTGCTGGTACGCCTGTCCGAATTTCTCGGCACCACTCCTAACGAGACACCGGGGTTGCTTCACAATGTTGACGATGACTACTTTCGGCGCATTGATGCCATAGAATTTACCGTGCGCAATGACGACGGCCAGGAGACACGTTTTCTCAACAAGGCGGATATCGTTCTCGTAGGCGTATCGCGCACAAGCAAAACACCCCTCTCCATGTACCTGGCGCACCGGGGCTGGAAAGTAGCCAACATCCCGCTGGTGAGCGGGATTGAGCCCCCGCAGGAGTTGCTCAATATGCTGCACAGACGGGTATGTGGTCTGGTCATAAAATCGGAACGTCTCGTGGAACTACGCGCCGCACGCCTGCGCAATCTGGGTCAGGATCCACGAAAAGCATACGCTCAGTTTGAGCAGATTGAAGAGGAACTTCAGGAAGCTAAGAAGTTTTTCCGGCGCCAGAAATGGTCTATTGTGGATGTAACCGGCAAGGCAGTTGAGGAAACGGCCAATGAAGTACTGGTCAAACTTAAAATGATCTGAGATATCACAAAACAGGCTCCGCCTCAAAAGCCGGAATACCTGTATCTGAAGTTCATGGCGATTTAAAACCGCATCTAGGCACAGCTGCACATTAATAACTTAATTACCCATTGGTTCTTACCACCCTAAAGGAGTTTAAATCATGAAAATACTTGTAGTAGAAGATGAAAAGAAAGTCGCAAGCTTTATCAAGCGTGGGCTCGAGGAGGAAGATTTTTCCGTTGACATTGCAGCCAATGGCGAAGAGGGTCTGTACATGGCTGAAGCCAACCACTACGACCTCCTTCTCATGGATGTGATGCTGCCCAAGAAGGATGGCCTCACGGTAATCCGCGAACTTCGCGAAAAAGGGATCAAGACCCCGATTCTGTGCCTGACCGCCAAGGACAATGTAGACGACATTGTAACAGGCCTTGACAGCGGCAGTGATGACTACCTCACCAAGCCATTCGCCTTCGCTGAACTTCTCGCGCGTGTTCGTGCACTGGTACGACGCAGTGGTGAAGACCGCGGCGCCGAGATCTTTTTTGCCGATCTGCGCCTCGACCCTGTTACCCATAAAGTGTGGCGCGGCGACAAGGAGATTGACCTGACCACGAAGGAATACGGTCTTCTCGAATACTTCATGCGCTCGCCCAATCAGGTACTGACCCGAACCATGATTGCTGAGCACGTATGGGACTACACCTTTGACTCTTTCACCAACATCATAGATGTATACGTCAATTACCTGCGCAAAAAGGTCGATAAAGGCTACGACAAGAAACTTATTCATACCATCCGTGGTGTCGGGTATGTTCTCAAAGAGGATTGATACATGGCTGAAAAATAAGAACACTCTCAGGTGTTTATTTATTGCGGCACTGGCTGTCTCTCTGGCAGCCGGTGCCGCCCTCTTCGATGCTTTTCGCACCATGGTGCACATCTCATTTTCAGCCGGCCTTCCCTCCATCACTTTTGCGCTGATCCTCATTCTTGCTCTGCTGCTGACAGCATTTTATTTGGCCCGCAAGATAAGCGCCTGCAAAATGGGCATTTCAGACTTCGTCGCCCACTGTAAACACATTGATGTAGACACCCTGACGGATCCCTACGCCCCAGAACATACCTGCGATGACCTTGATCCGCTCTTCAGTGCCCACAATAAAATGCTTGCGCGCCTGCATGAATCCACGAGTCGCATCCGTCAGTTCTCCGGTGACGCATCACACGAGTTACGCACCCCGCTCACCATTGTCCGCGGTGAAACCGAGGTCGCGCTGCGATGGGGGAAAACTGCAGATGACTACCGCAACACCCTCATCTCCAACATGGAAGAGATCGAACGCATGGGGCGGATTATCGAAGATCTGCTCACCCTGGCAAAGAGTGAATCAGGGGAGCTGCCCCTCTCCATAACCACCCTGAGCCTGAGCGATCTCCTGCAGGAGATGTACCTCCAGGCACGCAAACTGGGACTGGAGAAAAACATAGAAGTGCATCTGCAGCATGAAGCAGATAAAGAGATCTGGCTTAAAGGTGATGACCTGCGCCTGCGCCAGATGTTCTGGAATCTTATAAGCAATGCGCTGCGTTACACCCCCGAGAATGGGCATGTGTACATCACACTCGAATGCCATGAGTCCAACGCCATTGTAACAATCAGCGACACCGGGATCGGCATTGAACCCGAGCATATCCAGAACATTTACGAACGCTTCTACCGCACGGATGCAGCACGCAACCGCAGCGATGGCGGTACCGGCCTCGGACTTGCGATAGTCAAGTGGGTGGTCGAGGCGCACCATGGCAACATTGAGGTTACATCTGAAGTAAACAGAGGAAGCTCATTTTGTGTCACCCTGCCGCTGGGATAAACAAAATTTCAGACTGTTCACTCGACTACATAGTAACGGCGCAAAAGCTGAAATATTGCTCCAGGAGGAAAAGTCTGTTACATCTGCAGCGCTGAACCTCAACTCCCAACTTTCACGACAATTTCACCAAGGATATCCCATGCGTGTTTCATGTTTCTGCGTTGCTTTAAGTGTTACAGTTCTGCTCTATGCTGGTGTCGCGGCAGGTGCTAGCCCAGATTTCGTGCATTTAAGCAAAGAGCTCAAGCCTGCAGTAGTCAACATAAGCACCTCACGCAATCACGCCAAAGAAAGCGTTGAAAGTGACACGACGACGTTACTCGATGACTTTCTGAATCACTTACTTCCTTCGCGCAGCAAAGACTCCGCAGCACAGCATTACCTCGGCTCCGGATTTATTATCTCAGAAGACGGATATGTACTCACCAATAAACACGTGGTGGATGATGCGCGCAAGGTTACGGTTAAAACCGCCGATGGCCAGACTTACCCGGCAGCCATTGTGGGCACAGATCAGAAACTCGACATCGCCATGCTCAAATTTGAGCCAGCTGCTCAACTGCCTACCGTATCCATCGGCGACAGCAACAAGCTCGAAGTGGGAGAATGGGTTCTTGCCATCGGCAACCCGTTCGGGCTGGAGCAGACCGTCACCGCCGGCATTGTCTCGGCCAAGGGGCGGGTTATTGGCGCCGGTCCCTACGATAATTTTATTCAAACCGATGCGTCCATCAATCCCGGCAACTCCGGAGGCCCCCTTTTCAACACCGATGCCGAAGTTGTGGGGATAAATACGGCCATTGTTCCACGCGGGCACGGAATCGGCTTCGCTACACCGATCAATGCGGTTACAGCTATTCTCCCCCAATTGCGTCACAATGGCCATGTAACCCGGGGCTGGCTCGGGCTGACTATTCAGAGCATCACCCCCGCACTGGCAGAATCGTTTGAACTCCAGAATACCCATGGGGCTCTGGTTTCCGCAGTGCACTCCCCCTCCCCGGCAGCAAAGGCCGGACTGGAGCACGGCGATATCATCCTTAAATTCAACGATCAGACGGTAAAACAGATAAACGATCTTTCACGTCTGGTGGCGCAGGTTCCCCTGGGTGAGAGCGCAAACCTCACCGTTTTACGTGAGGGGGAAAAATGGCAGACCAGGGTAGAAATAATTGCCCATGCCGGGCCGGCACCTCCTCAGCCCGCGCCCGACTCGCCCCAGGAACACACCCAGGCTCCGACATCGCTCGGTCTCACCCTGGACAATATAACCCTCCCGCTGCGCAAGCAGTACGGCATTCTTGCGGATCACGGGGCGGTGATCACCTCCATTGTACCCGATTCCCCTGCAGCTCAAACCAGCCTCGCTCCCGGTGATGTCATTCTGGAATACAATCAGATTCCGGTAAACAACACCTTTGAACTCCTGCATGCCGTGCGCGAGGATGAGGGCTACCCACACAAGAGCATCCGCCTGCTGGTACAGCGCGGTGAAAGCCTCTTTTTCGTCGGAATTGCCCCTCCCCAATAGCCTGATAGCACTGAAGACTCGAAGCGCAAAACACATCTGTGGGTTTACACAGTGTACTGCATCTGGTGCTATGCTAATTTTTGCGTATGCGTATAAAATTAAAACATCAAGTATTTATGGCTCCGGCCACGGTCCTTTTTATTGCCGTAATGCTCCTCGGTTTTCTCCAGTACACCTACTGGGATCTATCCGTAAAGCGGCGTCAGGCCAGCGATCTGGGAAAGGCTTTCATCGCTCTCGCAGAGGCTGATCTATCCGCGAAGAGAATTCAGGGGCTCGCGCTCTCCATGCGCCATTCCATCAGCATCGACACCAACCGCCTTGAAGAGATGGACATGCTCTACACCCACCTCTCCGATGCACTCGAGCGCGCTGGATCTTATCTGGAGATTGAGCAAAAACGCCTCCAAAATCTGGAGTCGATTGTAGCGAACCTCAATCCCGAGGAGGGGATTGACACGGAGCGCTTTCTCGCCACCCTTGACATTCTGCGCCCCCAACTGGGGCACCTGGTAGAAAAAGCCAGAAGTCAGCGAGGCAAACTCAAAAACCTGCGCAACCAGAGCATGGACGAATTAGTGGCGCGCACCACCCTGGTATCACTGGTGGTGATGAGTGCTGCCATCATCATCGGGATCCTCCTCTCCTGGTTTTTCTCACGCCGAATTCTGCGCCGAATCCAGGTAATCTCCAATGGAGCCAACAAGTTATTGCGTGGCGAAAGCTCTCAGACCGATTCGCCTGAAACCATAAGCGATGAGCTCGACGATCTGACAGTATCCCTGAACACCATGGCGGACAAGCTGATCCGGGTTGTGGGGGCGGAAAAACTCCTGCAGGGAGCGGAGGATGAGCGCAGACGCATCGCTCGTGATCTGCACGACCAGACCCTGGCGGATCTCTCAAACGTATTACGCAGCATCCAGGAGATCAAGGAAGACAGCGAGTGCCGTGACGCATTTGAAGGGCTGGAGCAGCGCCTGCAGGGAGCAATCAACAACCTGCGCGAGGTTATGGATGACCTGCATCCCCAGACACTTGATGTTCTGGGTCTTACTGCGGCGCTGGAGGCACACCTGGAAAGCCATGAAAACGACAGCAGCATCGAAACCAACTTTTTTGCCTCTGCTGCCGCCGAGGATCTTGACCTGCCTAAACCAACCCAATTGCAGCTGTACCGCATTGCTTCAGAGGCAGTACATAATGTGTACAAACATGCAGATGCTACGCGTCTTGAGCTCACCCTTGACTGCACCGACAGAGATCTTATTCTAATGGTAGAGGATAATGGCAAGGGATTTGAAGCGCGCCCGGACTCGAGCGGCAGAGGGTTGCACAATATCCAGGAGCGAGCGCGCATAATTGGAGCAAGATACAAATGGAAGCCGTCGCGCTTTTCTTCGGGCACCTGTTTCGAACTTATTATGCCTCTGGCGCACCCTTCTAAAGACATCTACAACGCCTGAATTTCAGGTTTATTCAAAGGAGCCGCCCATGGAAAAAATTCGGGTAATTATCGCAGAAGACAACCCCCGAGATTTTGAATTTCTCGAACAACTCCTCCACAATTCCGACCAGGCGGAGTTTGATATCGTACGCGCTGCCGATGGCGACGCCGCGCTGGAACTGGCGCAAAAGATGGATAACCCCCTGGTGGTAAGTGACATCCAGATGCCCGGGCTTAACGGCATCGACTTTGCCAAAGCCCTGTGGAAAGAAAAACCCCAGGCTCGCATCGTGTTCTGGAGCCAGTTTAAAGATGAGATGTATATCCGTGCCCTGCTCAAGATTGTCCCCCCCGAAACCGTTTACGGCTACATCCTCAAGTCCAACAGTGCGGAGCGCATTGCCGCCGCAGTCACTACAGTACTACTGGATGAGCAATGCTGGATCGACCCTGAGGTACGCAAGGTGCAGGGCCGCAGCGGCCACACCCAGACCGGCCTCTCGGATATAGAGTTTGAAGCCCTCATCGACATATCTCTCGGGCTCACCGACAACCTCATTGCCCAGCGCCGATATCTTTCACGCCGCGGGGTGCAAAGTCGCCTCAACTCGCTTTACAACAAGTTATGTATCGATCAGGAGCAGTTTCAGGCTGAAAAGGTGGGAGATGCATTCAATCCGCGCAACCGCGCAGTAGCCGTCGCAATTCACCGCGGTCTCATCAACTCATTTGCCATGGATCACGAAGAAGCACAATTGCAGCAGTGGCTCGAAACATTCAAGAAACGCAACAAGATTGCCTGAAACTCTTGAGGGGGGCGAAAAAGCTTTCGCCCCCTACACATATGGCACTAGATTAGGCAACCACAACAGAGTAAAATCGCAATGGTCTCCTCCCTCACCAGGACCTATCCCGAATATTTACGGGCCAAGGAGCGGTGGTGATTTACACCGCAAACGACTGGGACAGCCCCCGTTCGGCTATAGCCCCTTTCTTACTGTCATCTCCCCCCCCCTCAGGCTAGCTCCACTTCCAGCTCTGCACAGATAAAAATGCTGCAAAGCCGCCTAAACATGATCGGTGGTCACAAGCAGATAGTTTACTTTCGCAGCTGATAACGTCTTACAGCATTATTGTGCTCACGCAGGGTTTTGGAAAAGTGGTGCCCCCCTTCGCGAGTAGCTACAAAGTAAAGGGCATCATCATCGGCAGGGAATGCCGCAGCATGCAGTGCCGCAGCACCGGGACACGCAATCGGTCCGGGGGGAAGCCCCGGGATCGTATAGGTATTATACTGGTGGTATTGTCGCAGATGGGCGCGGGTGAGGTTACCGTCGAAATCCTCCAGTGAGTAGATAACGGTAGGATCGGATTGTAAGCGCATATTGCGCTGCAGGCGATTATGGAAGACAGCTGAGATACGCGCCATCTCAGCTTCATTACCCGCTTCTTTCTGAATTATCGAGGCGAGAGTGACAAGTTCATGCGGATTGAGTCCATGCTGCGCTTCTGCATCCAGCAGCTCAGGGGACAGATGTGCCTGCATCTGCTCCACCATGGTGCGCAACACCGCTGCCTCGCTGGTTCCGGGAGCAAAGTGGTAGGTCTCGGGAAACAGGTATCCTTCGAGATCACTCACGTCCCGTCCAAGATCCTTTAGCCCCAGATCTTTAATAAACCCTTCATCCTCAAGCAGAGAAGCGTAACGCTCCATGCGCCCCAGTCCGGCTTCGACACAGCGGGCAACAACTTCGCGCGCCCTCAGCCCTTCGGGGATTGTGGTGTGTACCATCTCCACCCTGCCACTGCGCATGATTTCGAGCACCTGGAGGGGACTCTGTGACCCCGTGAAACGATACACCCCCGCGTGAATGCCCCGATCCGCCTGTTTAAGGCGCGCCAGCAGGCGCAGAGCTCGACCATCCATCACCACACCAGCCTGCTCCAGTTCTTGTGCTACTGAAGTAAAGGAACGCCCGGCTTCAATCTTCACCAGAACCGGCTTCGGGAGTGCTACCGGGCGCATACTGAACCATGTCAATACGCCGGCCGGGATACCCAGCAGCAGAACTAGCCCCACGCCCACTGCGAGTACAACATTGCGCATACGTCCGTTCAAACCCACCCCTCCAGGGTTAAAAGTTAAACCTATTTTCCGTCCCCTGGCGTAAGCGCACAATATTATCCTTGTGGCGATAAATTACACCCGCAGCAATGACAAAGGTAACTCCCACTGTGCTCCAGGGGTAACTGAACCCCAGAACGGCAAACGGCATAGTGAGCGCCGCGCTGATAGAAGCCAGAGACACATAGCGCCAACGCCACAGTACCAGCACAAAAACAACCAAAGGCGCGATCAGAGCCGGCGGAGCCAAAACCAGAAATACACCCAGGGCGGTTGCAACTCCCTTACCCCCTTTAAAACCGAGGTACACCGGGTAGCAATGCCCTACAAACAGGATCAGACCAGCGAGAGCAAGAAGGGATACCCCGGCACCGGTGCGCGGGATTGTCCCGATCTCTATCAGATAGCGCAGCGCCAGCAAAGGCACCACCCCTTTCAAAATATCCAGAATCAGGGTCACCACCCCGAGACGTTTTCCCGCCACCCGGTACACATTAGTAGCACCAACATTTCCACTTCCCTGGCGGCGTATATCCGCTATCCCGGCCATCCGTGTCAGAACTATCCCACTCGGGATAGCACCAATCAGATATGCCATTACCACCACTCCCAATATCTCCATCAATTCACCTTAACTGTAAAAGGGAAAATCCTGCTGATTCATACTGCTATAAGAATAAAAAAGGCACCGGTTCAGGTACCGATGCCACAGGGAGAAAGTTCTTACACCCGCCCTGCCCTGCGAACCCGCGTTAAACACCGGCGAGCACACAGGGCAGATATTCGCATATACATCATATTCTTACAAGCATTTCAGCAGGACATACCGGTACGAATCGGTGTGACTAAGAGGATGCCAACTACTTTACCGCTATGCCGGTATACGCCGCCCCGTAGTTGTTCGAATCGGAATCAGCGACTGTGAAGATAATGCGATAACTTCCACTTGTGCGCGGCACATAGGTGGCGCTGAACACCCCGTCTTCGCTTCCTATATGCATGGGGACGCGCTCTATCAGGGTATCCGCATCCCAAATCTGTGCCTCTACTGTATAATTATCCGCATCCCACATACCTCCAGAGCTAATGGCGCAACCGCATAACATAGTCACATACGCCTGCAGAGTCAGTTCCTCACCTGCTTCAACCTTGGTATTCGCATGCGGTGCCTGAGGAACTACTACAAAGCCATACAGATGAAAGACGATCCCGTCTCCGGTAATATCCTCTCCGGGAAGCAGCCACACGCTCTTGCTTGCATCAACAGTTGTGGTCCCGCCTGCCAGAGGGCCGTGCACGCGAATATTCAGAGGGGTCGGTACCTCAATGTCCAGCGCAGTCTTAAACGCGGCGGCACTCTTATTGCTGATTTTCTCCCCGCGCTTGATAGGCTCTTCCATTAAGGTCTCAGTGCTGCCGGTTCCACCGGTAATGATTCCCTGCGCCAGCATCTCTCCCGTGTGGGCGTGGGTAACACTTACCTGTACACCAGACATGGCGGTACCAATAAACTTTGCATCATTCGCCTTTGCGCGTACGGTCAGAGTCGTTTCCTGCGCCCATACATTTGCGCCAAAGCCAAGGACAAAGACAAGCAAACACATGATTATTCTCTGCATGACAAATCTCCTTATAGGTTTAGTAGCAACTTAAAATGTCCCCTGAAGTTAACATATCTCCGGTTGATGCAAAACAGGGATGAGATGTAAAAGATCTTACCCGCCAAACGCAAAAAGCCCCACTGCTTAAACGGCAATGAGGCTGAAGATATGCATAAAAATGGTCGGGATGAGAGGATTTGAACCTCCGGCCCCCTGCTCCCGAAGCAGGTGCGCTACCAGACTGCGCTACATCCCGATCGATTTACGCAGGGGTATTTACCATGCCTGAATTAAAAACGCAAGTATGATTACGAAGCGGGACATAACAGAAAAGCCTCGACAAATCTCTGATCATTGTTCAACATCGGATAGTAAAAGATTGTGTAAAAGTTGTAACAAGCTAAGACCTGGAGAACCTAATGAATACAGGAAATAACAGAAACGACAACAAAAGGCAGAGGTCCAGCACAGGCCGAGGCCAGAAACGCAAGGGTGGACAATCCAGCAACGGGGGCAGCTGGCAGCAATATTCCGCGGTTCCCATGAATGCCCTGCGCTTCGTTGCCGAGCGCTTTTTACTCGCGAAGGAACTCCTCACCCACCGTGACACCCCCATACGTATCAAAATCCTGCTGGTGGGCCTGGTGGTGTACATCATATCACCGGTGGATTTTATCCCCGACATGATCCCCATACTCGGAATCACCGATGATGTGGCCCTCCTCGTAATGGGATGGAACTATGCAGAGCGCTTCGTTACCCCACCGATGCGCGCCAATGTGGACGCGATCCTGCAGCGCTGGGGTTAGCGGGCGCGTGGCGTCCGCAGGATATCTACCAGCATAAACACCACCCCTACGGTGATAGCGGAATCGGCGACATTGAATGCGGGCCAGTGGTACTGATACCAGTGAACATCGACAAAGTCGATCACATAGCCGAAACGGACGCGATCGATGAGATTCCCAATCGCCCCCGGCACCACGAGTATCAGGCCGATTTTCTGCCAGCGCTGATCCGCCCCCAGGCGGGGGAGGACCCAGAGAATCACCCCCACTGCAAGCACCGCAATCCCAGTCAGAAACGGCACGCGGTAAGCACTCTCGGCAAATATCCCGAATGCTGCGCCGGTGTTCTGTACATACACCAGATTCAGGTAGTGCTCTATCAGGGTCATACTCTGATGCAGTTCAAAGCGCTGCAGCACCAGGTATTTGGTCCACTGGTCCAGCGGAATGATCAGGGCACATGCCAATATGAGCAGACCATAGCGGCGCTTAAATTCAGTCGACAAGGTTCATCTCTTTCAACGAATTGAAGCAACGGGTACAAATGTGCGGATGCCCGCTGTGATCACCTATTGTGGTAGAGTAATTCCAACAACGTTCACATTTCTCCCCCGGAGCTTTTTCAATCTTCACCTTCACACCACTGAGCTTCTCTGCCGCATGCGCATCAGCTCCCGCGTCTCCGAGCTGCGTTGCAGAGACGATAAAGAGTGTCGAAAGTTGGTCGGCGTAAGATTCGAGCAGCACGCTGTATTCCTGATTATCCACCTCGAGAATAACCTTCGCTTCGAGGGAATTGCCAATGAGCTTTTCCGCGCGCGCGATCTCCAGTGCCTTGGCCACCTCTGAGCGCACCTGCCACAATTTCTCGTAGGTGGCGTCCAGGGCTTCATCCACAAGAGCGGTTTTCACATCAGGGAACTCCGCCACATGCACGCTCTGTTCGCGCTCACCCGGCATCTGCTCCCATATCTCTTCGGCGGTAAAGGTGAGGATCGGTGCTATCATGCGCGTAAGCTCATCCAGCACACGGTACATGGCGGTTTGTGCACTGCGGCGCTCCAGCCCTGTGGTGGGAGCGGTATAAGCACGATCCTTGAGTATATCCAGATAGGTGGCGCTCAGTTCGCCACTGCAGAAATTGTGCACTGCGTGGTAAATCACGTGGAAATCGTACTCGCGGTACGCCTTATCCACCTTTGCGCCCAGATGCGCAAGGCGCGAAAGCACCCAGCGATCAAGCTCCAGCATCTGTTCCGGTGCCACCGTATCTGTAGCCGGATCAAAATCTCTGATGTTTCCGAGGATATAACGGGCAGTGTTGCGGATACGCCGGTATGCATCGGAGAGACGCTGGAGGATCTCTTCGCTGATGCGGATATCGTCCTGGTAATCCTGCGCCGCCACCCAGAGGCGCAACACCTCAGCACCAAACTTCTTGATAACCTTATCCGGCGCAACCACATTGCCTTGAGATTTTGACATCTTGCGTCCATTGCCATCCACCACAAAGCCGTGGGTCAGCACCGCCTTATAAGGTGCAACGTCACGCGTCCCTACAGAAGCAAGGAGGCTCGAATGGAACCAACCGCGATGCTGGTCACTCCCTTCCAGGTACAGATCAGCCGGGGTGTGCAGCTCTTCACGTTGCTCGAGTACCGCGGCGTGGGAGACCCCGGAATCGAACCACACATCGAGGATATCCTTCTCGGGGATAAATTCCGCATGCGCACATGCAGGGCATTCTGTCCCTGCAGGCAGGAGTTCGGTAGGGCTTTTTTCAAACCACTGGTCACTGCCCCCGTCCTCAAACTGATCCGCAATGTAGTGCATGATCTTACTGTCACACAACGCTTCGCCACACTTGGCGCAGTAGAATACCGTAATGGGAACCCCCCAGCTGCGCTGACGGCTGATACACCAGTCGGGGCGTTTCTCAATCATGCCGTAGATGCGCTCGCGCCCCCAGCCCGGGATCCACTCCACATCCTGGATATGCTCCAGCGCCTTGCGGCGCAGGTCGTTCTCATCCATGGAGATGAACCACTGTGCCGTAGCGCGGAACAGAATCGGTTTTTTACACCTCCAGCAGTGGGGATAGCTGTGGGTCATGTCGCTCTGGTTTAAGAGCGCCCCCACCTCTTCGAGCTTCTCACACACCGCCTGATTGCCTTCACCTACCTTCATCCCCGCGAAGAATTCCACATCATCGCGATAGCGGCCGTAGTCATCCACGGGGTTGTAGATATCCAGGGCGTATTTGCGCCCAACCACGTAGTCATCCTGGCCATGCCCCGGCGCGGTATGCACGCAGCCGGTACCCGCTTCGAGAGTAACGTGCTCCCCCAGAACCAGGATGGAGTCACGCGCGTAGAACGGATGGCGGCAGCGTTTGTTTTCAAAGATATCCCCCGCAAAGGTCGCAAGCACCGTCCCCTTGCACTCCACCTGCTCCAGCACCTGCTCCTGCAGCCCTGCCGCAACAATCAGCACTTCGCCATTTTCCATCTCCAGCGCCACGTACTCGAGACGGGGATTAAGGCAGATAGCGAGGTTTGCCGGAATTGTCCACGGGGTGGTGGTCCAGATTACAAAAGAGACCTGCTTACCCTTGAGGCTCTCAAGTTCGGGCGGAAATTCATCCTCATACGGGAAACGTACATAGATGGAGGAGGATCTATGATCCGCATACTCCACTTCGGCCTCGGCAAGAGCCGTCACGCAGGAGGGACACCAGTGCACCGGCTTCTTCCCCTTGTAGAGACCGCCGCGCTCGGCAAAACGCGCGAGTTCGCGGGCAGTGGCGGCTTCGTAGCTGTCCTTCATGGTGAGATAGGGATCACCCCAGTTACCGAACACCCCGAGGCGCTTGAATTCATCGCGCTGGACATCCACCCACTCCTCAGCATACTTGCGGCACTCGCGGCGGATCTCGGCTTTACTCATGTCGCGCTTTTTCTTACCCAGCTTTTTATCCACCATCAACTCAATGGGGAGTCCGTGGCAGTCCCACCCCGGCACATAGGGGGCAGCAAACCCCTGCATACGTCGGCTCTTAACCACAAGATCCTTGAGAATTTTGTTCAACGCATGTCCGATATGGGTATGGCCGTTGGCATACGGAGGCCCATCGTGGAGGACAAAGCGCGGCCTGCCGGCCTCGGCTTTTTCAATCATGGCATCCAGATCGATCTCAGCCCACCTCTCAAGCATCTGTGGTTCACGCTTGGGCAGATTCCCGCGCATGGGAAAGCTGGTCTTGGGCAGATTCAGGGTATCTTTATAGTCGAGGGTGTTGGCATCGCTGCTGTTTTCCATGTGATCCTCACTGTATGTAAACGTCTAACATCAAAAATGAAACGGAAGGGGGTAAATACTGTCCCTGTATGGCAAATCCTCAGACCTACGGGGATTATACACGTGCTTGAGAGGTAGTTTTACAGGGCTCGCAACCTACCAGAACAAGGGAGAAAGTCAAGCAAAAGGAGGGGTATTGGTACCGGAGTGCTGACACATATCCCTCAGAGGACATGCGCCACAGGCGGGGCGGTTTTTGGTGCAGCAGCACTTCGCGAGCTGGACCAGGAGGGCGTGGTACTCATTGTACATCTGCACATCACGCGCCAGGGTGTGCATAAACATGTGCTGCAGAGTGCTATAGGATGCATCCGGATCACACAGGCCGATGCGGCTGCAGATGCGCCGGGTGTAGGCGTCGATCACAAAGATCGGGTGCTCACCTGCGTATAAAAGGATGCTGTCGGCTGTTTCGGGGCCAACCCCTTTGATATCGAGGAGGCGGGCGCGCACATCCGCCGTATCCCCGCGCAACATCGCTTCAAGATCACCACCATATACCTCCATCAGCACATGCAGAACCCGGCGCAGGGTGGCACCCTTCTGGCGGAAAAATCCCGCTGGGCGGATCAACCCCTGGAGTTCCACATCATCCATGCGTGCAAGAGCACGAGGAGCAAGCATCCCGGCAGCGCGCACATTATCGAGGGCCATGCGCACATTCTCCCAGCGCGTGTTCTGGGTCAGGACTGCGCCCAGCACGACCTCAAAAGCACTATCGGCCGGCCACCAGCGCTGGGGACCATATGCCGCATACAGGCAGGTGTATATATGGGGTATAGGTTGTGTTTGCATAAACGAAAATCGCGCTGCCAAGTGCGAGCTGGAGCACTTGGCACTGCTGGAAGATTAGGTGCAATATAATGTAGGGACACCTCCCTGAGGAAGTCATGCGTTCGTCCCCTGCCAAGCGGCCATTATTCACGCATGTTCCAGATAGAAACTGCGTGCAAAGTTCATAAACTCATCCAACAGGGGAGAGGCGTCACACATGCGCGTTACCATACTACGCTGACGCACATTGTTGAATCCCTCCAGGGAATACTCCACCAGTTCGCCGCTACGCAGATGTTTTGCCACTATCGCTTCCGACAGATACGCAATGCCGCGCCCGGCAAGAAGATCATTGCACATCAGACCGTAGTCGTCACTCATCATCACGCGTTTAAACTTCCCGATACTCCCCCCCACACTGATGAGATTGCGGCACAACAGGTCGTAACAGCTGCAACCATCGCGCCGGGTAAAGAGTTTGAATACATACAACTGTTCCAGCGTTGTCTTACCCTCCGGCAATCCAAGCTGTGGCGCCCCGGCAAACACCATCCGATCGGGGGGGAGGGTCTCGGAGCGCAATGCACTGAAATCCTGATCGCACAGATGTTCCACAATAGCCACATCAAACTCCCCTGCACGCAGCCCGTCGAGCGCCTCCTGCGGAGTATTAAACAGAAAACGCAGGTCCTCCACGTCCGGATGACTGTTGGAAAATTCACGCAACAGCTCCGGCATATGTGCCACCCCGGTTGCCATGGTACTGGTAATGGCGATGTTCTGGCGCTGAGCCATCCGTGCGAGGCCGGCGAGCATGGTATGTTCCAACTCTATCATCTGGCGCGCTACCTCCAGCACATGCTGCCCCGCCGGTGTCGGCTTAAGCACCGGGCCGGAACGATCCAGCAGCTGCACCCCGCAGCACGCCTCCATATTCTTAATCCGCTGCGACACCGCCGACTGGGTCAGGTGGAGCCTCTCTGCCGCCTTGGAGAAACTCCCCTGTTCAGCGGCCATTATCAACGTACTGAGATACTGTGTTTCCATATAAAATCCCTATAGGCATTTCTAAATATATCTATGTATTACCATAAGCATTACTTATGCACACATAAGAAAGATTCGTTTTACTCTAACATCAGCCACAAGTATTGTACACAACGTAACAAAGGGAAGAATGCTGTACTGTGACTGTGTTTTTACACACACGGTATAAGCATCTGGTCTTCTTAGCTTGAGAAAGGAGGTGCGATATTATCAAGGTATCCCGCTTCTACTGTCAGAGTTAAGAACATTCATTCTTGTAGGAAGAACGAAAGGAGAGAACATGCGAAGGAAGTTCAACACCAAGGCCTCATGGCTGGTGAAGGCTCTTCCCCTGTTGCTGGTTCTGGGCGCATGCGCCACAGGAACCATCCGGGAGAAAGTGCTGACAATGCCGGTCATCGAGGGGGCGACCTATGTGGGTGCAGATTCCTGCTATGGTTGCCACGACGGCATGGCCGGCGAGATGTTTGCCGCATCCACCGGTGAAGAGGGCTTTGCCCACACCATTCACGGCCGTCTGGCCGACTGGGAAATGATGGGTGCCGAGCAGGGTTGCGAAGCATGCCACGGCCCCGGTAGCCAGCACGTGGAAAACTACGGCGATGCGGAGTACATCATCCGCCCCGCCGAACTCACTTCAGATCAGTCCTCTGCGATCTGCGTGAAGTGCCACAGTGATGGCGACCTGATGGACTATGTCCACAGTGAGCACGCCCTGAGCGATGTTGGCTGTGTAGACTGCCACAACGTGCATGACGGCGAAGGCAAGTTCAGCCTCAAAGCTGAAGATCCGGAGCTGTGCTACACCTGCCACCAAGAAGAGCAGGCCAAATCTCACTTCCCTTCAACACACCCGATTGAAGAAGGCAAGATGAACTGCTCCAGTTGCCACAACGTCCACGGTGCCACCGGCGAAAGCCTCAACACCCATGAGCGCACCAACGACCTGTGTCTGGACTGCCACACCCGCTATCAGGGTCCGTTCGTATTCGGGCATGCTCCCGTTGAAGACGACTGCACCATCTGCCACGACCCCCACGGTAGTGTAGCCAACAACCTGCTCGCGCAGAACGAGCCGTTCCTGTGTCTGCAGTGCCATGAAGGTCACTTCCATCTGTTGCGTGAATCCAACTACGAAGGTCCTGTTTCAGAATCCTTCGAAGACTCATTTGGATCTGCAGATGCAGCAAATCCTCACGGCAGCGAAGGCTTCCAGACCTCGTTTGGCACCAAGTGCACCACCTGTCATAAAGTGGTTCACGGCAGTGATTATCCATCCCAGCCGGTGAGCGGCCACGGTTTGAACCGTTAATTTAGAAGGAGGCAATTGTTATGAAGCATAGCCAATTATGGCTGCTTGCACTGTTGTCCGTTCTGACGTTCATGACTGCTTCCAGCGTCATAGCGGCAGAGGACGCCGGACGTGTCAGCGGTTCCTGGGAACTGGGCATGAGTGGCGTCAGCATTGACGACAATGCAGCACGTGTAAATGAATATACCTCGGTGCGTAACGACGATGGCGTTGCCCTGGCACCGAAGTTGGATTTGGAATTTAAGAATGGCGGTTTCTTACTAGAAGCCAAAAGCGA
>JAWOFA010000030.1:0-4098 GCA_046482505.1 Desulfuromonadaceae bacterium
CAGGTTGAAACCCTGGCGCAGGTGCGTACGCCGGTGCTGATCAGGGGCGAGAGCGGTACGGGCAAGGAGTTGATTGCGCGCGCCCTCCACCGTCAGGGCCCTCGCGCAAGTGCCCCCTTTGTAGCGGTCAACTGCAGTGCCATTGCGGCCAATCTGGTGGAGAGTGAGCTCTTCGGACATGCCAAAGGGGCCTTTACCGGGGCGGACAAAACCCATCAGGGGCTCTTCGCAGCAGCGCATGAAGGCCTGCTGTTCCTCGACGAGATCGGGGAGCTACCCCTTGAATTCCAGCCCAAGTTGTTGCGCGTGTTGCAGGAGGCAGAGGTGCGCCCCGTGGGGTCAACCCGTACCGTGCCCGTGGATGTACGGATCGTAACTGCCACTGCCACCGATCTTAAAGAAGCGGTAAGCAAGGGACTTTTTCGCGAGGATCTTTACTATCGCCTTGCGGTGGTGGAGCTCGAACTCCCGCCCCTGAGACAGCGCCCCGCGGATATCCCTGTGCTGTGCCGCCACTTTCTTCAGATTATCGCTGCGCGCCAGCAGGTACCTGTGCCCCCAATCAGCGCCGAGGCCGTCGAGCTCCTGCGAAACAGGAGCTGGCCCGGCAACGTGCGCGAACTGGAAAACACCCTCGAAAAGGTGATGATCTTCCACCAGAGTGGAACTATCCAACGGAATGAACTTCCGCAGGATCTTCATCAACCTGCGCAGGGAGGCAGTAGCGTCATCCTGCCGGAGGATGATCTGTCACTGAAGCGCGCAGTCGCCGCGATAGAGGAACACCACATCCGCGCGGCCCTGCAGCAGACCGGCGGCAACCGCACCCAGGCGGCAAAAATCCTCGAAATCAGTTTGCGCGCCCTGCACTATAAGATTCAGGAATATGGGATAGAACTATAGTTTTGCGGCAATGTTTCAGGCCCCGTAACTATACAGCAGGATTGTCACCTCATCAGCCGAAGGGGTGCCAGGTTCTAAGACTCCTCAGCATCCCGCTCCGCGTGGATCTGCGCCAGAATCCCGGCACCGCCCTGATCCAGCGTCATCTGTGCGAGCTTGTGCCCCAGTGCTGCGGCTTCATCTTTAGGGCCATACAGTTCGTTGAAGATCTTCTGCTCTCCGTCCAGACTGATAATTCCACCATGGACCCTGATTTCGCCGGCGTCGGTGTAGTTTGCGGTGCAGAACGCGGGGATACTGCAACCCCCTTTGAGGGTCTTCAGAAATCCACGCTCTGCATTGAGGAGGTATTCGGTAGCGGGGTCGTTGACGGCGTTGCGGATCAGGTCGCGCTTCTGTGTATCGAGACTGGTGCATACTTCAATTGCGACGCAGCCCTGGCCAACGGGGGGTATAAAATGATTCTCGTCCAGAACCTCCGCAATCAGGTCGTTGTAGCCCATGCGGTGTACCCCTGCATACGCGAGGAGGATTGCATCACAGTCGCCGTCATCCATCTTCCTGATCCGGGTCTGGAGATTGCCGCGCATCTCTACCACCTTGATGTGCGGATAGTAGGCTTTAAGCATTGCACGGCGGCGTACCGAAGATGATCCTATCGTGGTGGAACGACTGCTGTCGTCAAGGCGCAGATTTTTATCCCGGCTCACCACCACATCGTTGATCTTCTCGCGCTCGGTAAAAGCAATAAGTTCAAACTCCTGCGGTAGCTCAGATTGCATATCCTTGGCGCTGTGCACTGCGATATCGATGGAGCCATTACGCAGTTGCTCTTCAATCTCTTCGGTAAAGACCCCTTTGCTCCCGATCTTGGCAATGGATACATCGAGAATCTTGTCGCCCTTGGTTTCTATTTCGACAATGTTGGTGTCCAGCCCGGCTTTTTCGAGTAGATCCTGGACATAGTATGCCTGCCATAGTGCCAGTTTGCTGCGTCTGGTTCCGATGTTGATGGTATTGCGCATGTAGGGGTCTCCTTACATAGATTTAGGGGTACATAAAACAGGAAGCCCAAACTGTCAGATGGGCAGTTGATCATGATTAATCCGCCCATTTTTTCAGGGAACAGGGCAGGTGTCAAGTTCGGCCTGAGCTTTTCTATCCGTTTGTGGGCCTTTACCTCCAGGAAGCACTGCAGATCTCCGGAAATAATCCTTTTAGAGTTCAGTGGGAACAGGCACAATAGAAGAATTAAGATAGAAATTCTATGCACAGCTGCCTGCCATGTGCTAACGTTAATTGATTGGGCAATATCTTCAGCCGCGGTACGATTTTCTTTGCAGCATCAACCCATACATCCTGTCTCCACTAATCTATGTATATTTTTTCCATCATATTGATTGCATCCATTTTTGTGTACGCTATAAGGGTTAGAAACTCTACTGTTCTGCAGTTGCTGTTGCGTACGGGGTTGGTGGGTATATTGCTGTGTACCTGTGGATGTCAGGGTGCGGTAACTCGCCTTGAAAGTGTGGACGCTGCGGCACAGCGCGCTGTTGAGATTCAGGCGCTGGAAAGCGGCGTAGATATGCACAATCCGCTGTATCGCAATCTGACCGATACCCGGCGTACCTTAAGACAGCGCCTCCTTGGAGCGCAGGGTTGGGAAACGGAAGCGCAGGGGAAAAATTTTTCTGACTACAATGAGGCTGACGCCGGCAGCGTTTCCGCACCTGATGAGAAAGGTGAGGTGCCGGTACTCTCCCTCGTAGATGCCCTGCAGATCGCGGCACAGTACAGTCGCGAATTTCAGGAGCAGAAAGAGCGTGTGTTCAATGCCGCCCTGGGTCTTGATCTGGAACAGGAGCGCTTTCGTGCCACCTGGGATGGAGTTCTCTCTACCCTCTGGAGTACGGACAACAGCGGGTCAGAGCGCCGTACCGGGCTGACCCACCAGGCCGATGGCGGCTTGGAGCATCTGTTCAAGAACGGGATCTCCTTTACCCTTGCGGCCGGCCTTGATCTGGTGCAGCTCCTCAGCGGTGAGCGTGTGGTTTCGCGCGGGATTGTGGCGGATTCGAGTATCAGCATCCCCCTCCTGCGCGGATCGGGGGCGGCGATTGTCGCAGAGCCTCTGACCCAGGCGCAGCGCGATCTGCGCTACGCCATGTGGCAATTCGAGCGCTACCGGCGCACCTTTGCGGTTGAGGTGGCAACGAACTACATGCAGGTGCTGGAGAGCAACAACCAGGTGCGCACCGCGCGGGATAACTACGAACGCCTGATGGAAGCACGCCAGCGCGCCACGCGCATGGCTCAGGCCGGGCGTCTTCCGGGGATTCAGGTGGATCAGGCGTTGCAGGATGAGCTGCGTGCGCGCCGCAGCTGGGTGGGAGCGCGCCAGAACAGCCGCCAGCGCCTCGATCGCTTTCGGATTCTCCTCGGCCTGCCGCCTGATGCCGCGGTGCGTATGGACGATACGGAGCTCGAACGCCTGCAGGAGGGGATCAGTGCCGCTCCGAGCGGGGATGACTCCACTTACAGTGATCAGAATCCGCCGCGTGCGCTTCTTGCTAGCGCGTTGAAGCAGCGCCGCGACCTCAAGGTGAATCGCGCTCGCTTGGAAGACAATGAACGTGCGATTATGGTGGCTGTAGACGCCCTGCGCGCCGAGGCGACTCTGCTAGGAAGTGGAAGGGCAGGGGAGGGGCGCACTCTTGCGCAGGCGGAGGCAGAGGACGGAAAATTTGAGCCCCATCGCGGACGCTACTCTGCACTCCTGAGTCTCGATCTCCCCTTTGAACGCCGCGCTGAAACGGTCGCGCTGCGGCGCGCGATTCTGGCGCGGGAGCAGCAGCTGCGCAATCTGGCCGGGCTCGAAGATGAGGTGAAGTATCAGGTGCGCAATGCCTGGGGGCAGATGCGCGAGGCGCTGGAGACCATTCGGATTCAGGAGCAGGCGGTGAAGGTGGCGAAGCGCCGGGTCGCGAGTACCGGACTCTTCCTCAAGGCGGGACGGATTCAGATGCGCGATCTTCTCGAAGCGCAGGATGCGCTGGTGGCCGCGGACAACGCCCTGGTGGCGGCGCAGGTTGAGTATCTGATTGCAGCGCTGCGCCTCAAACGCGATACAGGGGAGCTTGATCTCGATTACAGCGGCGTGCTTCTCGTCCCCTATATTCAAGCGTGACGGCC
>JAWOFA010000037.1:0-3732 GCA_046482505.1 Desulfuromonadaceae bacterium
GCAAAAACTGTGGGTCCCGGTATCGACCCGGCTGCGCACCGCGATACCTGACAGAGCGGAGAGTTGCTGCTTATCCTCCGGCTGCAGGGTAAAGGGGACGAGTCCGGCAGAGGTTTCGACAATGGGCAAGCCGAACTGCTGCGCCAGACGATAGCCGAAGGGAGACGCACCGGCGGCGGGGATCGACAGGCCACCGCTGGCAACCACCAGCGAGGTTGCGCTGATCCCGCCCTGGAGGGTTGCGAGCTGAAAGCCATCCGCCCCGCGTTCGACCCTATCGATCTTGCAGCGGAGCTTAAACTCCACCCCCGCCGTTTTGCATTCGGCAAGCAGCATCTCGAGGATATCGCTCGCACTCCGATCGCAGAACAATTGCCCGTGCTCGCGCTCGTGAAACGGAATGTTATAGCGCTTGACCAACTCCAGAAAATCCCACTGGGTGAAGCGGCTGAGGGCCGATTTGCAGAAATGCGGATTTTGCGAGATGAAGTTATCCGCATCCACCGAATAGTTGGTGAAATTGCAGCGCCCGCCCCCGGCCATGAGAATTTTGCGCCCCGGCTGCGCGCCATGCTCGACCACCAGCACCCGCCGCTGCCTTTTGCCCGCTTCGATGGCACACATTAACCCTGAGGCCCCGGCCCCGATGATGACTACATCGTAACGACCTTCTTCAACAGACATTCGGGAACTCGTACTCGTGGGTGGCTGCCGTTTGGGAACTTGCTGCCACCTCCAACAGCAGGAGATGATCATGTTCCAACATTGCCATAAGCTGTCTAAGCAGGTCTGCCTTGTTCATGAGGCTCCAGATTTAAAATGATTTATCGGTAAAACTTGCTTTATCGCTACAGGTTTTGTAGAAGTGTACGGTATGAATACTACTACCCTATTAGTCGCCGGTATCTGGGGCGCAACTGCTGGCCTACTCGCCATCCATACCTTATCCAATCTGCTGGCGATGTGTTTCTGTGTGCACGGCCTGCTGCTGACGCGCTGGAAACGCCTGGCCAAAAAAGCGGCCCTGGGAACCGTCAAGTACGATACCAACCTGCAGCTGTTGCTGAAAGTGACTTTTTACGCGCTCCTGTTGGGTGGACTGCTGCACTATGGCGACAGCTTCGTCCGCAACGAGTTCCGCTTCCGTTACACCGGCAACGCCCAGCTCCTGTTCATGGGCGTAGCGGCACTGGCAGCCTTCAGTCGCCTAAATGTCCTGCGCAAACGCTCCCAGATGATCTGGCGCATGAGTCACGTTCCCGATTATGCGGAGAGGAGAAAGCGCACCCGCCTTCTGAAACATTAAGAGGTCACCACAAGTAAACGACTACGCAAGGCGCGCAACAGCTAGCCTTAGAATATGATGGCGTTACTTCCCCAGAAAATATCCGATATCAAATGGAGAAAGGTGCTGCACCCCATTTGAAAGTAAATTACTAGTCAAATTAACCATAAAAGGCTGATGGCTATCAGGATAAATTTTCTGATAACCTTTCAGCCCTTTGTAGTCAGACGATTTCAGGCGATCCTTGTATTTAATTTCAACAGGCGTTAACTCCCCACCGGATTCAAGGATCAGATCGACTTCCTGTCGATTTTTGGTACGCCAGAACTTAATCTGCTCGCTCGCAGTTCCCGCCTTTATGAGTTCTGAGATCACATAGCCCTCAAATAAAAATGGGCTGTCTTGACGCATATCATGGTGGTTAAAATTATTGATAAAAAAATTACGGACACCGCTATCCAGAAAGTAGATTTTGGGAGTTTTCACTAATTCCTTGTTGCGATTCGTAAACCATGGAGGGTGGACGGTAATGATAAAAGTCTCAGCGAGAATTTCTACGTAGTTTTTAGCCGTTTTTTCATCAATGGCTGCCACTTGTGCCAACTGACTGTAGCTGTTCTCTTGCCCATGATTCACTGCCAGATGACGAATGAGCATTTTGGCATGTTTAATCCGGTCGACTTTAAGAAAATCAACCAGATCTTTTTTGACGTAAAGATCAAAAATTGAAGCCAGAACCTCTTTCACTTCCTGTTCTTCGACCTGTGCCACTTCCGGATATCCGCCATAGATCAGAAACCGGTAAAACTCTTCATATACATCAGGAAGCAATTCATCCAGATTGCCGGATTGAACTGTCAAAAGATTTTGCAACTTGTTTCCCAAGTCATCCCTTTCCCTAAAATGGAGATATTCCTGGAAGCTTAAAGGGTAAACACGAATGACCCGCTTGCGTCCAGCCAAGCTCTCCTGGATCTGTTCATTGATCGCAAGAGATGAAGAACCGGAGGCATAGACTTTTATATTAGGATGGTGATCATAGACGGCCTTCAAAACCATGCTGATATCAGCGTACCTTTGGAATTCATCAAGAAAGAGGATAAACAATTCGCGCTGATCGAGCCGATAGCCATTCAGTTTCAGCGTGTTCAGAAGATTTTCGTAGGTACTGACTTGTTCATAATGAGAATAGATATCCAGGTCGAGCATGAGGCAGGTATGCTCATTATTAAACTGATCATGAAGCCGACGCATTAAAGTGGTTTTCCCAACCTGACGTGGCCCGATTAAAATCGTGATTTTATGCTTATCCTTCTGTTGCTCCAGCCTCGAATAAATATATCTATTTTTATACATGATGCTTTCCCAGAATACTAAACAGGCAATTTGCTCCGGAAAAAGCTATACTATTCCGGAATCAGTGTCAAGTATGGTCTCTTCAATACGCCTGTATCTGATATGGATCAACAGGAGTATCACTATGTAACGTTCTATATTACCCCTGCGTATAAAATGGGGCAGAACTTCGCCAGCAGGCATCAGGAGTAAATAAAAATGTTATGTGAAGCTCCCCATAAGAAATAATTATCCAGCAAGGCCCAGGCAAAACAGCAGGTGTCGGCGTCCGAGAGCAAATTATCAAGCCTACGGATAAAGTCCGGGCGACCCTCATCGTCTCAAGAGATGTCGATGCGCGGCCCCTCTGAAGACCAGGCATTATAAAAGGCTAAGACTGCCTATGCGGGGTTGTCTTGGCATAAGGGAAAGCATAGCAGTTGCTGTAGATTAGTGAAGTACATCTCCAGCCTTCATGCTTTCTGATTAATGGCTCGGCTACAACTTCAGATCAGCTTCACCCTGATACATTTCGTTACGCATCCTGGCCACTTCGTCACTCTCCAGATATTCGTCAAAGGTCAGCATCCGGTCAATGTACCCGGCAGGGGTAAATTCGACAATCCGGTTGGCAACCGAGGAGAGGAATTTGTAGTCTTGGCTGGTGAACAGGGTCACTTCTTTAAAGTCGATGAGGGCGTTGTTGAGGGCGGTGATCGATTCCAAGTCCAGGTGGTTGGTCGGTTCGTCAAAGATCAGGGCGTTCGCTTCGGTCAGCATCATTTTCGCCAGCATGCAGCGGACCCTTTCGCCCCCGGAGAGCACCTTCGACTGCTTCTTGGCTTCGTCGCCTGAGAAGAGCATGCGCCCGAGGAAACCACGCGCAAAGCTCTCCCCTTCAGTCGGGGCAAACTGGAGGAGCCAGTTGACCAGGTCGAGGTTTTTTTCAAAGTATTTGCTGTTGTCGATGGGGAAAAACGCCGGGGTGATGGTCACTCCCCAGCGGACACTACCGCTATCCGGCTCAAGCTCCCCTTCGAGGATTTGGAACAGGGTGGTCTTGGTCAGGCTGTCGCCGCCGATAAAGGCGATCTTATCTCCTTTATTCAGGG
>JAWOFA010000109.1:0-16317 GCA_046482505.1 Desulfuromonadaceae bacterium
TACTCCACGCCGGCTACCAGGTGCATGTCCCTATCAAGGCAACGTGCTCGCGCAGCGATGCGAACCGCGACAACGCCCTGGAGCGCATGCAGCAGGCCGGTGCCATCATCACCAATGTGGAATCGGTACTCTTTGAACTCCTGCGTGAAGCCGGAAGTGCGGAGTTTAAGGCTATTTCCAAGTTGATCGCGTAGTGCCTCACCACACTCCGCACGGAAGATATTAGCGGTTGAGATGCGGGCGGAAAACGTCTAGGATTGCCCCTGCATATTTAGAGCGCTGCCAACATCCTCAGCTTCTGGTCGTCGAAGCACTTGTTGGGCTGCGGAGGAATATTTTTACCTATACACAATCATCGCCCGGGACATACACCCGGGCGATGCTATAGATTGAGTGCATGAATTCCAATTCCATATTTGAATTAAAAGCGCGATCACACAAGGTTCTGAGTCTGCGCATCCTTAAAGGGGATACCACCACCATTCTCAGCCGCTTGCGCAACCACCTGGGTGACCCCGGGGGGCTGTTCAGGGACAGTTTGCTGGTAATTGATCTGAGCAGCCTCGAAACACCACACAGCGCGATAAATTTTGAAGCCCTGTGCGGGATGCTGCGCGAATACGGTCTTATCCCGTTCGGTCTCCACGGGGGAAATGCAAAACATGTGGAGGATGCGTCAGAGGCCGGGCTGCAACCGGTGCCGGCAGCACTCACCAGTGCGACCCAGAGTGTCGCGCCGGCGCAGACAGAGCCGGAGCCTCCGGTAGCTGCAACCCCGGCACAGGAGATCCCCCAGCAGGTCGCTGATTCAGGAAATAAAACCGTGGCCAAAACGGTTCACTCCGGCCAGCGCATCGTCGCCGCCGGCGATCTTACCATCCTGGCTTCGGTAAATTCCGGCGCCGAGGTTATCGCCGGAGGAAGTATCCATATCTACGGCGCCCTGCGCGGGCGCGCCCTGGCCGGGGGGACAGATAACACCGGGGCGAGCATATTCTGCCTTGACCTCGAACCGGAACTGATTGCGGTAGCGGGGGAATACCTGGTCAATGACGAGATTGATTCCGGCGTGTTCGGCGCTACAGCAGCAATCACCCTTGAAGGGGGAGAACTCAATATTGCCCGGCTCGGTGCTTTCACCCCCGTACAGGGTTGATACAACCAGGCACCAGCGGTAAGTTAACGCACAAATTAAGGAGAGCAACAGTGGCAAAAGTCATTGCAGTAACATCAGGAAAAGGCGGGGTGGGTAAAACCACAACCAGTGCGGCGTTTGCCGCCGGTCTGGCAAAAAGGGGCTTTAAAACCGTGGTTATCGACTTTGATGTCGGTCTGCGCAACCTGGATCTCATAATGGGATGCGAGAGGCGGGTGGTTTACGACCTCCTCAATGTTATTCACAAAGAGGGATCCCTGAATCAGGCCCTGATCAAGGACAAACGCCTGGAAAATCTTTTCATCCTCCCGGCATCACAGACGCGGGACAAGGATGCCCTTAACCTCGAAGGGGTTGAAGAGGTGCTGAACGAGTTGCGCGAGCGCTTTGACTACATCATATGTGACTCACCGGCCGGGATTGAAAGTGGAGCTATAGCGGCGATGTACTATGCGGATGAGGCTCTGATCGTAACCAATCCGGAGGTCTCCTCCGTGCGCGACTCCGACCGCATTGTAGGTATGCTGGGCAGCAAAACCTATCGCGCAGAAAAAGAGCTGGAACCGGTAAAGGAATATCTGGTGCTGACCCGCTACGATACGCGCCGGGTGGACACGGGTGAAATGCTCAGCGCTGCGGATGTGCAGGAGATCCTCGCGATACCGTTCCTGGGTGTGGTACCTGAGTCGCAGGCAGTGCTTGAAGCCTCCAACTCGGGGATTCCGGTAACGCTGGATGAAGAGAGTGACGCAGGTAGCGCCTACATGGATGTGGTGGATCGCTTTCTGGGCGAGGATCGCCCCCACCGTTTCATGCAGTCGGCCAAAAAAGGGTTCTTTTCCCGCTTATTCAGGGGTTAATTTATGAAATTTCTAGATTTTTTCCGTTCATCCAAACAGGGCTCGGCTTCCATCGCCAAGGAGCGCCTGCAGATTATCGTAGCGCATGAGCGGCGTAAGACCGATACGCCGGACTTTCTCCCCATGCTGCAACAGGATATCCTCACCGTGGTGAGAAAATATATCCACATCTCCGAGGATCAGGTCAAACTTTCCCTCGACAGCAGCGGCGATGTCGAAGTGCTGGAACTCAACATCAGCCTTGCAGAAAGCGACGAGGACTAGATCCACCTGGAAAACTGCAAAATCACCAACATCAGGAGGCGCGGATGATATACCCGCGCCTCCTGTTTTTTTTGCCTCTGACTCTGGCCTAAACGCCTGACTGTTGACTGTCCAGTTTAGCCTGATACATGCGCCGGTCCGCAATTTTGAACAGGTCGAGCTCGGTAGCACCGTCTTCGGGCCAGGTAGCATATCCTCCGCTCGCCTTCAGGTGGATCTCGTGCCCCGCTACCTTGAATGGCTCCGCGAATACACCCATGGCTCGTTCCAGCAACTGACGAATGTTGCTTTCATCCGCACCCGGGAGGAAAAGGACAAACTCATCTCCACCCCACCGGCAGGTTGTATCACAGGCGCGTAAGGTACGACTGAAGCGTTGCGCCACCTTTACCAGCAACTTGTCTCCGGCACTGTGACCGTAGGTATCATTTACCGGCTTGAAGTCATCAAGATCAAACACCAGGATACCGAATGAACTGTTTTCTGGTTCCTCCAGCGCCTGGCGTACCAGAGCCGTGAAGTGGAGGCGATTAGCCGCACCGGTAAGAGCATCGGTGTGCGCCATATCCAGCGCCTTCTGCTCGCGCTCTTTGCGTTCGGTGATATCGATGGCAAAGTGGAGATACAGGTCGTCATCCTCCCCTTCTACCGGGCGCCAGCATATCATATCCCAAGTGCCGTCTTCACGCTGCTCCTCCACCACCCGCGAGCGCCGGCGTTCATCTTCGGGGATCTGCTGACAGCAGGGGCTCGGCTCTCCCACTTTGATACCCATTTCCCGCGCACGCTGATTGGCACTTACCACCGTGCGGGTGGAGTAGCGTGCCAGTACCGCCGGATAGGGGAGCGCATCCAGTAACACTTGTTGAAATTTCTGTGATTCCTCCAGTTTGCGCCACGCCTGCTCTTCACGTTTTTTATGTTCTACGCTTAACAGGGCAAAGCTTAAGTCATCGCGCAACTGCTCAAGTAACTCAATGCGTGAAGTATTGAAATAATCGCGCGTGGCAGCATACACTTTGAACGCCCCAACCACCTCTTTGCCAATGAAGATAGGCATCGACGCCGCAGAGCCTATTCCTGCCTGTGCCGCCGCCTCCTCCCACGGGGTATCACGCATCTGTGCCATAAAGTCATTAGTAACCACTGTTTCGGCTTCGCGTACGGCCTTGCCGGTGGGGCCACGCCCGTGGGGAACCTCAGGATTAATGCTGACGCTGATAGCGTGAATATAGACACACCCCTTTTCATCACCATGCAGCGCAATATGGTTCATTTCTTCACTTTCCGCGTCAACCAGGGCCACACTAGCAAGTTGAAAATGTCCATAATCTACCGCGATGCGGCATAGATGGACGTAAAGTTCCTGCGGATCATCCGTGCGCATCATCACCTGATTTGCCGCGCTCAGAGCACTGTAGAGGTTGTTACTCCGCTCCAGGTCGCGCTGCATAACCTGACGATACTCCAGGTGCTGACGCAGGCGCGCTGCTCCTGCGTGCATAGCACCAGCACCCAGCGCCCAGATCAGGCAGCACAACACATTAAATGCAACCGTTCGAGTTGCGAGCATCGCACGAATGGGTTCGAGGGGTACACTGATGGAGAGCGCGGCGGGCTGTTGGATATTTTCATACGCCGGATGACACTGCATACAACGCTCAGTTTTCTCCATTGCATGCAACTCGCGGTATTCTGTGCGCCCTCCTGCTGTTTGGATGTTTTCGCGCACCACATCCTTATCGCTCTGCAACGTGGCAAAGGTACGCTTTTCCCATAAATCGGGACTGTTGCGCTCATTTAAAGGGACAGGGCTCACCAGGCGACTGCGAACCCCATCCTCTGGGAGCAGAGCCTGAATCTGACTCATAACCTGCGCCGGGGAAAGTACGGGAGTCGACTCACCATCGGGACTCCTGATCACGAGCCCCTTCTGATGTAAAACCCACTCGCGGATGGTGTTGGTACGCTCTTTTTCCAGTATGGCCGCCTGATGTGCGAGGGCATTAACCTCGTGCTTTGTTTGAATAACATTAAAGAGCAATGCCCCCAAAGCCAGCAGCAGCCACGCACTCTGCAGAAAATGGTAAAAGAGACGGAAGTAATCAAGTTCGGTGTTGATTTTCATCACACATTCCATTAAGAGGAGCACAAAAAGAGAAAGATATGTTATTATAGTATTTTACCGAACCGGCGCATAAACACAGTATAGATTGCAAATTAAACAAAGAATTCGACTCTAATGTCACAAGCAATCTACTTGCAACTATTTTCTTGCGTTTTCCAAGCATAGCGCGCAAGTATTTTTAACCCGATTAACAGGGAGGTTTTATAATGTTTAGATTTACCACTCATATGTGCACTCATGTTGCTACTTGTCCTCAGTGCATGCAGTGAGGATGAGCAACAGCAGCCAGCTCCTGCCGAGCAGCAACAACAGACCTCAGCCGATGACGCAGTAGAAAAAGCCAAGCAGAAAGCCAATGAAACAGTTGAACAGGCAAAAGCCAGTGCAGAAGAGGCGAAAGAGGCTGTGGAAAAAACTGTGGATGATGCAGTGAAGCAGGGCTCGGACGCGGTTGACGATGCAAAAAAAGAACTTTCCCAGGTAAGTTCAGCCGCCAAGGAAAAGGCGAGTGAGACCACAGAGGCGGCCGTTGAAAAGACCCAAACAGCCACTGCCACTGCGGCAGAAGAAGCCAGCCAGCTGGCGGCAGCATCATCCCAGAAGGTCAATGAGGTGACCTCTAAATTTCAGGGGCAGGAGAAAAGCCTCACCGGTTTAGCAGACAGCACTGCTGCTTCAACTGCGCAGAAAGCCGCAGATATTGTCCCTCCTGAAACTATTGCCATAGAGAATAAATTCGGCACCGTAACCCTGACCCACAAATTTCACGGAGAGACATACGGTTGCGCCACCTGCCACGGGGAGAGCACACCGGGACCGTTTGAATTGACTAAGGATCTGGCTCATTCAACCATGTGCAAAGACTGTCACAAGAGTGATGGTGGCCCGGTAGGATGTACTGATTGCCACGTCAAGTAGCTTGTGGATAACTCAGGGTAAAACCTGAAAAAGGCGCGGAAAGGTTTGAAGCCTTTCCGCGCCTTTTTTGTTTTGTGTTCAGCGTAGCGTCCGGCCAGAACTGTTTAAACCTTCCAGATACGCGATTTACCCTGGCTGATATTCCAGCCACTCTCCCAGAAGGTATGGATCAATTCTTCCACATTGTGGGCACGCCCCTCTTCGGTGCGCTCCACAATATCGCGCGGGTTCGCGCCCATTTCGGCCCAGAAGAAACTCGCTCCACCGAGAGCCGCAAGGGTGCAGGGCTCATGGGTGCAGGTGGCAACCGTTGAGTGGGGCATGGCAAGCCGGGTGATCGCCACGATCTGAGCCTGTCGCACCTCCGGGATTGTCCCCATAACCCCCATGGGAGTATCCGGGATGGGAATCCGGCGTGCCGCACCGCTGAATGCGGGCTTGAGGCCTGCAGTGTAGCAGATCAGCTCGGCGATCTCACGGTTGTTGTGCTCCGGCCCTACGGGTTCTACACAGGTACCGACCTGGAGACCGGCTGCGAGAAACTTCTCGATACTATTGCGCCGTTGATCCGGAGGGATGGCGGTATCCTGCCCCTCGCGCAGCCGCAGCGCATGATAGACTCCACTTACCCCCGCCTGCTTGATCTCATCCGCGTGTTCGGCGCAGTTGTCGCCCACGTTTACAACCAGAGGGGTATGCGGCTTAAGCGCAGCACGGAGCTCGGGAAGATATGGCGCGAGCTTCGCATAGGGAAAGTTAGCCGTCGTCATAGCCAAAATCGCATGGCAGCCATCTTCCTCGAAGCGCTTCGCCATGGCTACTGCCTCTTCGATACTCAACTCGGAAGAGTTGCCGAACACCCCGTTACCCGCTGCGAAAGAACAGAATTTACACTCCTCAGGGCATGGGGCAAGATTTAGAGCCAACTGACCGTGAATCTCAGCTTCACTGTCCTGTAGCTTGCGGGACAGCTCACTGGCCACTCCGATCATGCTGCAGGCGGCATCACTGTAAGGTTCGTACGAGAGCAGGTGCTGAATCTCTTTCTGGGTAAGGCGCTCATCTTCACGCGCCTTGGCAAGCAGATAATCGATCATAACGTCCTAATCCTCCATTGTGGGCAAGTACTGCATAGCATTCCAAATAACACATCGTGTAATATACCACCTTAAAGTAAAAAAAGCGGCGCAAAGTGTCAAATAACTTATCACTATCCTTAAACATCATACGATAGGCAAGTCCTTTTCCCCTCATTTTCTGAACCCGTTATTTGGCACATATGCTACTTTAAAGTGAACTGCCCCCTTTTAGAAAACGTAATTATTGATGCTTTTGCAAAAAATCATAAGATGGACGCCTTCATTATTCACCTGCGGATACATGCTGTTGCATGGCGCTCCGATGAAGCATTATTCCTGCCCCGGGGGCAACGCTATGCATATGGCTGCAAGGATATAAATACACATGAAACGCCTCATTACTATACCTGCTCGACGCCTGTATGCCATCCTTTCGGGAGATGACAGCCTGGATCGCAGCTCGAGCAATATCGCAAGGACCGATTCTCGACATCAACAGCGAAACTTCATGCTCAACCTCGCCAATGGATCATGCACCAAACTGGCGGAGCAACTCGCAGGGCCCAACCTGGTGCTGGTGTGGTTACTGCAGTGCATTGGGGCTCCGGTATGGATCTTGGGGCTGTTGATGCCGATTAAACAGACCGGCACGCTGCTACCGCAGATGGCATCAGCAGGGCAGATCCGGCGCCTCCCTGTGCGTAAATGGGTCTGGGTGGCGAGCGGCCTTTTTCAGGCACTCTGCCTGGGGGGCATTATCGCAGCAGCAGCTCTGCTCCCGGCACTGGCGGCAGGCTGGTCTACACTGCTGCTCTTCACCCTTTTCTGCCTTGCGAGTGGTACCGCATCAGTAGCGTATCAGGATGTCCTCGGGAAAACCATACCCAAGGGGCGGCGCGGACGCCTTCTCGCATCCCGCTCCCTTGTGGGTGGTCTCCTTACCATCGGAGCCGGATTAGGGATTCGAGCGTTCTACACCGGTACAGACGACTTGAATTCCATACTTGTCCTTCTCGGCTGTGCCACGATTCTGTGGGCGCTCGCAGCGCTTATGTTCAGCGCCACGACCGAGGAAGCGGGTGCTACCGGGGGTAGCCGCCATATTGTGCAGGAGGCCAGAGCGGGGCTCGAATTTGCACGTATCTACCCCGGATTCCGCCGCTACATCTATGCACGATCTATGCTGTTAAGTGTCGAGATTGCGAGCCCCTTTTTTGTGCTGTTCGCTACTACCCGTCTCGAATTCGGCACCGAGGCGCTGGGCTATCTGGTGGTGGGGGTGGGGCTTTCTCAGGTTATAAGTAGCCCCTTCTGGGGCAAAATGGCTGATAACACCAGCAAGACCGTGATGCGTTACAGTGGCCTGATGGCCGTAGCTGCAATTGGGCTTACCCTGTTTCTCCCTGCTCTCCCGGGGATCTCCCTGCAATTGGCTGGTTTTGTCCTCACCTTTATTATCCTCGGTCTAGCCGAAGCAGGAGCAAGGCTGGGACGCAAAACCTATCTGGTAGATGCCCTGCCAGCGGATGAACGTCCCACCTATACGGCGTTCAGTAATACCCTGGTGGGATGCGTAGCCCTAGCAAGTGCCGGTCTCGGTTTGGTAGCACAACTCTTCGGCGCCGAAGCACTTCTGCTCCTTCTTGCCCTGCTTGCTATGGGAGGAAGCCTGATATGTGTTAAACTGCCCGAAGCGGAGGCAATGCTGGATCAACCCCATAATAACTGCCAATAAGACAGATACAATATGCACTCTCGCCGGCTTAAAACCACCAAGCCACTCATTCAAAAAGGAGGTTTGTGTAATGCCGCTCAATACATTTGCAAGCTCAACGACCCTGAAAGTCGCCGCAGACACCTATCGCTACCATAGTCTGCAACTTGCGCAAGAACAGGGACTGGAGATCAACCCCGCACTGCCATTTTCCCTGAAAGTACTGCTGGAAAACCTTCTCCGACACGAAGATGGGAACAGTGTTACGCCTGAGAACATTCGTGCCGTGGCCGCCTGGAAACCCAATCAGGGGCTGGAACAGGAGATCGCCTACCGCCCCGCAAGGGTACTTATGCAGGATTTTACCGGCGTCCCGGCGATAGTCGATCTGGCAGCTATGCGCGATGCTATGGCTGCCAATGGAGGAGATCCGACGAGCATCAACCCGCAGATTCCAGTGGATATGGTAATTGACCATTCTGTCACTGTGGATGCGTTCGGGAGTGCGGATGCAGCGCACACCAATGTCACAAAAGAGATGGAACGCAACCGCGAACGCTACACCTTTTTGCGCTGGGGGCAGAAAGTGTTCAACAACTTTCGTGTCGTCCCTCCGGGCACCGGGATCTGCCATCAGGTTAACCTTGAATATTTGGGCCGGAGTGTGTGGAATCAGAACATTGATGGCGAGGAGTGGGCGTATCCCGACACCCTGGTCGGAACCGACAGCCACACCACTATGATCAACGCCCTCGGAGTGTTAGGCTGGGGTGTCGGCGGTATAGAGGCCGAGGCGGCAATGCTCGGGCAACCGGTATCCATGCTGATCCCGGAAGTAGTGGGTTTCAAATTCTCCGGAGCTCTTCAACCCGGCGTGACTGCAACCGACCTGGTTCTTACCGTAACCCGGATGCTGCGCGAACATGGGGTAGTGGGCAAATTTGTGGAGTTCTGCGGAACCGGACTGAGCCAGCTCCCCCTCGCGGATCGTGCCACCATCGCCAACATGGCTCCCGAGTACGGGGCTACGTGCGGGTTCTTCCCCGTAGATAGTATTACCCTCGACTATCTCCACCTGAGTGGGCGCAGCGATACAACTATTGATCTGGTGGAAGCATACTGCAAGGATCAGGGGCTGTGGCGCGATGACACCACCCCCGAACCTGAGTTCAGCGCGGCACTGGAACTGGATCTTAGCACAGTAGAACCCAGCCTTGCCGGACCCCGTCGCCCCCAGGACCAGGTACCCCTGGATCAACTGCGCAAAGTGCAGGAAACAGAGCTGCCCTCCGCATCTGCAAAGACAGATAACAGATCTACAGATACGCGAAAGCTTCAGGACGGCGATGTAGTGATTGCTGCCATCACCTCATGCACCAACACATCCAACCCGGCAGTGATGCTCACCGCCGGACTGCTGGCACAAAAGGCAGTAGGGCGGGGTCTCCAGACCAAACCCTGGGTCAAAACCTCCCTTGCCCCCGGCTCGCGTGTGGTGAGCGCGTACCTGGAAAAGGCAGGAGTGCAGCAGAGCCTGGATCAGCTCGGCTTCGACCTCGTTGGCTACGGCTGCACCACCTGCATCGGCAACTCCGGGCCCCTGCCACCTGAAGTGGAAGAGGCCATAACCTCCGACGATCTGCAGGTGAGCGCGGTTCTTTCGGGCAATCGCAACTTCGAGGGGCGTGTCCATCCCCTGACGCGCTTCAACTGGCTTGCATCCCCCCCGCTGGTAGTAGCTTTCGCCCTCGCCGGTACCACACGTATCGACCTGAGCAGCGAACCTCTGGGAACCGACTCAAAGGGTGATGCGGTATATCTGGCGGATATCTGGCCCACAATGGACGAGATTCACGCTCTGGAACAGAACGTTACCCCCGCCATGTTCCAGCGCCACTATGCCGAAGTGTTCGATGGGGATGAAGAATGGCAGGCACTCCCCGTTCCGGAAGGGATGACCTACACCTGGGATAAGAACTCCACCTACATCCGTCAGCCCGCATTCTTTGACAAACTTGAGAGGCGTGCAGGTTTTGCAGGCCTGGACGAGGCGCGTATCCTCGCCCTCCTGGGTGATTCCATCACCACCGATCACATCTCCCCCGCAGGAGCGATCAAGAAGGAGAGCCCCGCCGGGGAGTATCTGCATGCCCACGGCATCGAAGCGCAGAACTTCAACTCCTACGGTTCACGACGCGGCAATCATGAGGTGATGGTGCGCGGCACCTTTGCGAATATCCGCCTCAAAAACCGCATGGTACCCGGCATCGAAGGCGGGGTAACCCTGCATCAGCCGGATGGAACGCAGATGAGCATCTATGCTGCAGCACAGGAGTACCAGCGCGCCAACGTCCCGCTGGTGGTAATTGCGGGAGAGCAGTACGGCACCGGTTCGAGTCGCGACTGGGCCGCCAAAGGTACGCTACTCCTGGGGGTGAAGGCTGTACTGGCGCAGAGTTTCGAGCGCATCCACCGCTCCAATCTTGTGGGGATGGGTATTCTCCCTATCCAGTTCCTCCCCGGCGAATCCGCAGAATCGCTCGGCCTCGACGGGAGCGAAACCCTGCACATGAACCCGGTACAAAACATCGAACCCAAGCAGAAAATGGGTCTTAAAATTCATCATCCAAACACCGGCACCCGCCACATCGAGGTGATATGCCGGGTGGACACCTATCAGGAGGTGGTGTTCTTCAACAGCGGCGGGATACTCAATCACGTCCTGCTGGAGCGTCTTGGGAGCGTGTCGGAGTAAATAAATCCGGGGGCAGGCACGAGGGCCTGCCCCTTGGCGCGTTGCGAATGTAGGGGCAAAAGTTTTCCTCCCCTACGGATCTGCATATTTGCGCCGTTTGGCACGCCGACGTGCTTTTGAATCCAGAAAAGCGCTGATCCTCCGGATCTGGCGTTTTGCCGCCGGGGTTAAATGTTCTTCCCGGCGATACAGCAGGAGAAAACGCAAACGCTGAGTGCGTGTCATCACCTCGCGCGCGCCCAGCTCCAGATTCCCCAGGTCTTTAATGGTGCCCCGGCGCTGTAACGGCCCATACCAGCGGCGCCCGAGAGGGCAGTCGAAGAAAAACACGGTTGGTTCCGTTTCCCCCTGGACCAGAATATTGCGCCATTTCATATCCCAGTGGACAAAATTATCCTCGTGCAGGCGGCGGGCGTAATCGGCTACCTGCCGCATCACCGCCTGGGTCCAAGCACGCTGCGCAAAATTCTCCGGCCTGTTGCGCGCCAGAGTCGCGAGGTCTTTGGCCCCCTCTACTTCTGCCGTAATCAGCATTTCGAGGGTTTCTCCGGCACGCGCATCCCTGCCATACGCCACCAGACGCGGGATGGGGATGTCCAGGGAAGCAAAGTACGCCAGATTTTCCCATTCGCCCTGGGCGCGGCTGCGCCCCGCATAGCGGCGCAGAAGCTTTCCGCCGCCCCAGTATTTTTTAATGTAGTACACTCCGGTATCCGTTTTGGTGCGGGTGACTTTGCTCATGCAGTCAGCTGAAACATCATCGCCGTCCAGATCAATACATGTTTGCGCCTGGCTGAACCTCTCCCGTTCATGGTCGTGCCCCAAAAAGCGCCAGAATTCCCTTTTGCGTCCCAGTCTGATTAACATAGTGATTACGCGCCCACAGAGCCATCTCCATCCTGACCTTATGCGCTCACGGCCCCTTTCACGTTGATTTCTACATCCTGTTCCGTTACAAATGCTCTCATTATGAGATCTGTGTTAGGATCTCACAGGGCAATCCACCACCCGGTCAGTAGCCGGCAGAGAAACATATTGGCTGCCTGTAATTGTATTATATTATTTCAGAAAGCGACTACCATAAGCAATCCAGGTGCTTAGAGTCAATTCTCTGAGCGTTAAAAATTCCGCCAGATAACTGCGTGGAACGGGAACGCATCTCGATAGTACCTCAGAAACAGACCCCGGTGGTCCAGCTTATATCATTTAGTGAAAGTTTTTATAATGCACAAACTTCTGCAAAAATCCTTTTTCTACCCTCTGGCATGTACAGACGTCGCACGGGTATTGCTCTCACCCTCCGGCTGGCGCAGCTCCTGCCACCATGCGTGCCCTTCGGTAGTGATCCCCCCCGATTTTTTCGCGATCAACATCGCCTCCCGGGAGGAACCTGAATATGATGCGTACGTGCTGGAGCGCCTGCAGGAACTGCATATAAAACACGTGCGCGTGGGCTACACCTGTTCCAGCCCCGGCACCTTTGCGCAACGCTTTCTTGATCTTCTTTTGGAGCGTGGCTACGCCGTTACCCTCGTAATACTTCCTGAACCGGGCACAGCCCGATCGCTGCTCACAGATCACACCCGCCAGGAGGAATGGCGCACCTTTGTAACGCAGGTATTTAGCCAGTATGCGCACCGCGTTGAATACGTGGAGGTGGGTGCCACCCCCAACCGCCAGAAATGGTCCGGCCACAGTTGGCGTAGCTACCTGCAGGCGTGGGCAATTGTATGCAATGAGGCCAAGCAGTATCAGGTAAAGCTTGCCGGTCCCAACGTGCAGGACTTCGAACCCATTACCAATATTGTTCTTCTCGGGGCGATGCGCCGCATCGGACAGGTTCCGCAGGTGCATACCGACAACCTGTTTGTCGAGCGTACAGTTGAACCCGATGCATATGACCACAGAGCCCTGGGACGCTGGGCCACACATATCTTCAAATTCAACCTGGTGAAAAAGGCCCGGATTCTCAGACATATAGGACATCATTTCGGCAGCAGTAAAATGTTCTCCACCTGCTCGTTCTGGTCTACCAAACGTCTGAGTCGGTGGAGTGACTCACCGCAGGAGAAAAAATCGGATTATCTGGTACGTTACCTGATTCTTGCCGCCGCAAGTTGCGGTCTGGAGCGTGTATACTGGGGCCCGTTAATCTGCCACAGGGATGGATTGATAGATGATCGCTGTACTACATATCCGGAAGTGGATCAATCCACATTCTACCGGCGCATTTGTGGAACACTCAACGATCTGGAGATCATGCCCGCATTTCACGCCTATGCCCATTTGGTAGCGCGTCTTTCGCACAGCTTTTGCGCCAACGCCATCAACAATGAGCAGGGGTTGAGCCATTTTTGTTTCACCGATGCGAAAGATAATCACTTCCACGTATGCTGGTGCAGAGATGGACAAAACCACTTTCTTAACACCCTCTACAGTGAAAACCAGCTTCAGGACGCCACCTTCAGCAATGTATGTGGCGATCCGGTACCGCAACCACAGGAAATCACCGAATCACCCCTGTTTATCCACTTCCCCGCCTGGAAGTTTCAGCAACTACCGGAATATTTCAGCACTACTCCGGGGGTATACGCGGGAATTGTGTATGCATGTCTGCCACAAATGCAGAGCCTCCCCTGGGAGAGCCAGGCGTGGCGCGGCGCCTTTACCCTGACGCCGGATATCAGCGACTACTCCCTAGGGGACAAACTTCAGCCCGAACACCTGGTGAAAGCTCCCGAACTTGCGGTGCTGCGCGACAGCCGTAACCGTCTGTGGAATATCGCTCACCCCAAGACGGATAACAAGATTCTCACCGTCAAACTGAATCGCCCCACCGGGCTCAAACGTCTAAGCTATATCTTCACCCCCAGCAAAGGGCGGCGCCACTGGAACAACGCTTCCACCATGCTCCAACGGGGGATAAGTACCCCGATGCCTATCGCCTTTTACGAGCGTCACTCTCTAGGCGGCATCAAGCTCAGTTACTATGTGTGTGAATTTATCCCCGCCACCTTCTCTTCGCGCCATGTGTGTTCTGCCATCGAAGCCGGCGAGGAACAGTTCAAAGGATTACGCCGGGATGAATGGTTCGATTTCCTTGCCACCTTTATCTGCTCCATGCACGATGCAGGAATTGTGCACCGCGATCTATCCGTAGGTAATCTGATGCTCAAGCAGGAGAATGACGGGAGCATAACCCCCTATCTCATCGATATCGGGCGCGCCCGCATTGGAGACAACCCCCTCCCGGGACGCAAGCGCGTACTCGATCTGATGCGAATCTGCTACAAACTCAGCTGGCCCAATCGCGAACGCCTGATGAAGTGCTATGAGAATAATTGGGGGAAACATTTCCACCCCTACTGGCGGTTGATGGTGGGATACTACGATGTAAAGCAGGGGGGAAAGAAGTCTCTGAAACAGAAGATAAAGAAGAAGAAGCAAACCTGAACAGGGGAAATCACAGCTCTGTAGAAGATTGCACCAAAAAGCCCGCCCCTACCTTGCGATAGGGACGGGCTTTTTGGTTGTGCCTTAGGTGTTGCAGGACGATAGCTTATGCTTCGTCGTTATGCACCTTGTAGAGCAGTTCCTTGATTTCCGCAGAAGGCTCTTTGGTCATCAGGGATACGATGATCATGGTGGTCAACACCAACGGAACCCCGAGAACTGCACTTGAGGTAAATGGCAAGTAGTATGCCATAGCTGAAGTCTTGGGAATCAGCATTGAACCGAAAGTTACTACCAGACCTACGGTCATACCCACGAGAGCTGCTTCCTTGGTGGTACGACTCCACCACAGCCCCAGAAGGAACAGCGGGAAAAATGTATTTGCACCCAAGGCAAATGCCACCGCCGTAATCTGACCGATCAGTGCCGGGGGGTTCATCGCCACGATCGCAATGGATGCACCCAGGATGATGGTACCGATACGCGCTACCTTCATTTTGTTCTCTTCGGTCGCGTTCGGGTTGAAAACGCGGAAGTAGATGTCATGCGCGAAGGCTGATGAACCGGCCATCAAGAGACCACCAACGGTGGAGAATGCCGCGGACACACCACCGGCAGCGAGGAAGCCGGCAAACCACTCGGGCAGACCCGCAAGCTCGGCCGCATTAACAACGATGGCGTCGGCAGAAATTGATACCCCGATTGCACCGGAGAGGTTGGAGAACTTCGCAAATGCAGCGTAGCAGGGAGCGGTCCAGTAAACGAGTGCTATACAGAACAGACCCCAAACAACCTGCCAGCGCGCATCGCTTACCTTGGGCACAAGGTAGAAACGCCCGATAACGTGGGGCAGACCTGCAGTACCAAACATCAGAGTGATACACAGGGCGAACCAGTGATATGCGGTGTACTTGGCAAACGGCAGGTAGTAGCTGGCTTCTGCAGCGGCTGCAGAAATGCCGTTACCCCCATGCCCGATATCCCATACAGTCGCACCATAACCGATCTGCGGTACGGCAGAGAAGTAGCCGAGCTTGTTGGCAATGAAGAACAGGGGCAGGAAGAAGGTGATAACGATAACCACATACTGTACCTGCATGTTTTTGGTGGCGCCGAGCATACCTGAGATAAGCACGTAAGCGAGAACAACACCGGTACCGATGATAACAGAGATCTCGTAGTTGATGCCGAAGATCCAGTTGAACATCATACCGATACCTTTGTACTGACCCACGGCGTATACAAAGGAGATCAGGATAACGATCAGGGCTGACATCAGGCGCGCGGCAGTGGAGTAGTAACGGTCACCGACAAAGTCCGGTGCGGTGTACTTACCGTAACGGCGGATCTGCCCCGCCATGAGTACCAGCAGCAGAACGTAACCACCGGTCCAGCCGAGTACATAGGAAAGAGCGAAATAGCCTTTAAGATAGATGAGACCCGCCATACCCAGGTATGAAGCGGCTGACATCCAGTTAGAGGCGATCGCCATACCACCACCGAGCTGGCCGACGCCACGCCCTGCGGCCCAGTAATCCTCGGTATCTTTCGCTTTGGAGAAAACCCCCACGAGGATAAACAGGATAAGCAAACTGATCATCAGGATCGCGGGGAACACACGAATCTTACCCTCGTTGAGGCTGAGGTTCTCCTGCGCGAATACATTGCTTGCCATCAAGATAAAGAACAGAGACAAGCCGGACTGCATAATTCTTTTCATATTCATAGTCTCCCTTCTTTACTTGGAATGTGTGGCTTCGAGTTTGTCAATAAACTTGCAGTACCACCAGCATAGGAAAATGTACAACACTATGCAGAACTGCGCCGAATACCAGTAGTGGAAGGGGAAACCGAGAAACTGTGTTTCAGTCAAAAAGCTTTTACCCGCCACCTGGGTGATCACTTCACCGGTGTTAAGTGTTACCTCTGTAGTTACATTGGGGTCACCCATTACTACAAGCAGCAACAGAAAACCATAGGTGGCCACACC
>JAWOFA010000018.1:0-7887 GCA_046482505.1 Desulfuromonadaceae bacterium
GCCGGACTCAAGGAAGCACTTACTTTAGGTTCCAAACGCGCGGTGGCCTCCACTTCCGCTACGGATGGTTTCTGGAATAACGAGGAGATCAGAATTCCCCTCCCGGATGAGCTGGATACAGCGTTTTCCACCCTGCGCACCATCGGCTTGGGATCCCAGGTGGATGCGCTCGAACTGGGGATGAACCGCGCTGCAGAACAGGCGTCGGCAGAGGCAAAGCCGGTGCTGGTTGATGCGGTCAGGGATATGAGTCTCAGCGATGCCATGGGGATTCTGCGTGGAGGCGGCACCGCAGCGACCGATTACTTCCGCACCCAGACTTCAGATACCCTGAAGCAGAAGTTCCTCCCCATTATTCAGGATAAAATGGCCGGGGTAGGGCTGTATCAGCAGTATAATAAGCTCATGGATGCGTACACTGCATTGCCTCTGACCAGGGACACCGCTTTCAACCTGGATAACTATGTGGCGGATAAAGGGCTGGATGGGTTGTTCACCATGCTGGCGCAGGAGGAGCAGGAGATCCGTGCCAATCCCACTGCACGCACAACAGAGTTGCTGCAGAAGGTATTTGCATCACAATAGGGATGGGTGCATATAAAGCAGCATAAACGGTGTATAAACAGCAGGGCGCATCGCAATGTGCCCGGATTTCGAAATTTGACAGGAGAAGACCATGCCTTACGTAAACATCAAGATTACCAAAGAGGGTGCAAGTGCCGAACAGAAGGCCCGGCTGATTGAGGGTGCTACCCAGCTACTCGTTGATGTACTGGGGAAGAATCCCGCCACCACCGTAGTGGTTATTGACGAAGTGGATACGGATAACTGGGGCGTAGGGGGCGAAAGTATAAGTGTGCGTCGCAAAGCGGGGAAATAGAGCAGACTGGATATGGCTGAGCCCCCACGGTAAAAACTGCTGCCTGACACAAGGAGTATAATGTGAACATTACTACTGGTAAAAATCTGTCTTGCTGGATGTTACACGGTTTACTGCTTGCCCTGGTGGGTTTAAGCACCCCTGCAGGATCCTATGCTGCGAAACAGTCTGAGGTAGAGCAGGTGCGCCTTCTTCGCGGTATAACGGTGGATAGCGCCGGGGTAGCGATGGATGAAGCTACCGTGGCCTCAGGCCTGAAGGAGGCCCTGCATGTGGCGGTTGACAATGCAGTGGCGCTGCGCGGGGCTCGAGGTGGTTTTGCTGCCTGCGCCGGATTCCGGATTGCGCCCGCGCGCGAACTCTGTTCTATGGTGGGTAATTCCTCTCCAGAGCGTGCACATGAAGAACTGCAGCGCCTCGAAGAGGGCATGAACCGCGTCGCTGAAATGGCAAGCACCGCAGCGGGGCCGTTGTTGCATGAGGCCGTTGCCCGGTTGCGGATTCCGTATGCCATAGAGGTGTTGCGCGGGGATAGTGATGCCGCAACCGCATATCTGCGCAGGCACAAGTTTGCCAACATAGAGGAGGAATTTTCCTCCCTGGTGCGCCGCAAGATGGGGGAGGCGGGACTCTATAATAACCTCTCTGATCTGCTGCGGAGCCTGGAACCCACCTCCGAACCGGAAGATGCCATGTATGATGATCTCCATACCTATATCACTGCAGAGGCATTGGGTGGGATATTCGCTACCCTCAAACAAGAGGAGCACGCCATCCGCACTCGCCCCGCTGCACGTACCACGGAACAGATAAAGCGGGTTTTTTCCCGTTAACTCGGGCTGGTTATTTATGTGTTTAGCCATATGGGCGTTTTTATGCTATAAAGTAGACTAATAAGGGAAACAATTCGGTCTTTAAACTGTTACCTTTACAAGTCTGGAGGATCTATGCAGGCCAAAATCAATGGTACCAACATTTACTATGTGGAAGGGGGCAACCCCGCCGCTACTTCCGTCATCTTTATTCACGGATTTCCGTTCAGCAGTGAAATATGGAAAAGCCAGTTGGAAGCGCTGGGGAATGATTACCATGCGGTGGCGTATGACTTCGGCGGTCTGGGAAAAAGTGCCATCGGAGATGCGCAGTACACCCTTGAAAGCCATGTGGATGATCTGATCGCCCTGCTCGATTTTCTGGAGATAGACAAGGTTATTGTGGTGGGTCTCTCCATGGGTGGATACATCGCATTGCGCGCTCTGGAGCGCAATCCTGAGCGTTTCCTGGGAGTCGCACTGTGCGATACCCAGAGTAAGGCGGATGACAATGCCGGGAAACTCAAGCGCGCCGCTGGAGCAAAGGCGGTTAAAAAAGATGGCGCGGCCGCGTTTGCGCAAGGCTTTGTAGAGGCGGTGTTTACCCCCGCATCCATTCAAAACAAGGTGCCGGAGGTTGATTTTATCAAAAAGGTCATCAGTGCCAACGATCCGCTGGGCATTGCAGGGAATCTTATCGCCATGGCAGGGCGTACCGATACCACTGAATCCCTCTCCGATATCGCTGTCCCCACTCTTATTTTAGTGGGGGAAGAGGATAAGCTTACCCCTCCCGATGCTGCACGGGATATGCACAACCGCATCAAGGGCTCGCAACTGCATCTCGTGCCTGAGGCCGCACATATGAGCAACCTGGAGAATCCTGAGTTCTTCAATGCGCGTCTGCTCGAGTTTCTGGCCACAATATAAGGAGATATAGACGTTTCTTTTTCCTGTTCTGCGCTTAAACGCATGTGCCCGGCCTTTTACTAAAGGCCGGGCACAGTTATTTTCTCCGTAATAATGTTTAGCTCCGGGAATCACATGTTTTGTCACTGTAGGCGAAAATGCTGGATTAATTCAGATCCGGCCCTGAGAGTTATATGGCGTAAAGTTGGCGGAATCAGCGGGTTTTCCGGCGCAGTTGCCAGAAGTTGATATGTCCCCGGCGGAAGTTGAATGCTGTAGTTGCTCCGGTCTGCCACATTGACGGTTTTGACAATCACACTCTGATTGGACGACGAGCCGTTTTCGTTTTGACACGTAAGATGGCGGCGAACCTGTATGGCGGCATAGGGCTGATCCGCATCGGAACCTGGTATAGTGACCTCACCGGAAATTGATCCCGGAGCGGTGGAGAGTTTTTCAAGGCTGAAATTCAGAGAGAATGTTGCATCCGTCTGCGGATCGGCAATATTAAAACACTGCGTTTGATACCCCTGCTTAAACCCTACCAGGGTGTAATCATCTCCCGGCTCGAGCAGGAGGGAATAATTGCCTTCTGGGCTGCTTAGCGTTCCACCTACAGGTGCGATAAGGTCATCGCCCTCATCAGTGCCCAAGCTCTGTTGTACACTGATGTAGCAGCGTTCCACCTCCTGGGATGGGGAGGATTTCTGGCGCACAGATCCTGAGACGATGGCATTTGCCTCCGGCTCAAAGCCTCTGAGTACAGGTTTGAGGATCTGCCGGCTGCCACCGGTATGTATAATGGAGCGGGTAGCGTCAAAATCTATCACCAGGTCGGTTTTTTCATCTCCATTGATGGCAAAACGGCTGATCAGGTTAATTCCACTCGATAATGCTCCAGGCACATTCAATTCCCTCGTTTCATCTGTTTCGGTACTGATGGTGTAGTGGGGATAGGGGTGTTGCTCGTTGAGGATATTGTTTCCTGTCGCAGGTTCCGTGTCTAATACCAGGCGCATCTGGGAGTAAATCCCTTCTTTCAGGGAGGTTTCCCCCAGGGGCAGGTGCTCGCCGTTAACAAGCTCAAGCAGATTGCAGGTTGTGGGGGTGTCGGCAACGGTTTTCCAGGTGGTCTCAGCGTTGGAGAGCACATCTACCCTGGCAATGGTAACGTATACGGCGCTGTATTCATCCGTTGCAGTATCGCTCAGGGCGACGGATAAGGTCCCCTCTGTAGCAGAGGAATGGTCACCACCATCACCCTGGGGGCTGCTGCCTCCTCCACATCCACCTGCGGCAATGGCGAAAACCAGGCAGAGGATAATGCCGGTATGCTGTATAAGTCTTAGTATTGATTGGGCATTTACGCTGGGAAATGTCATTGATAATCTCCACGGACTGAACAAGGGTAGATGCAGTTACACATCACGATTGTACCGCAATCGGCGGCGTTTCAAATATCATATGTTAAAATTAACCACACTACAATCAGGTAGTATCCATGGCTGAAACATCTACACATATCCTCCCTGTGGATGGGGTGATCCCGCAGTTGCAGCAGACGTTGCAAACCCATACCCGCGCTTTACTGCAGGCCGAACCGGGTGCGGGTAAAACCACGCGGGTACCTCTGGCGCTCCTGCAGGAACCCTGGCTGCAGGGGCAGCGCATCCTGATGCTGGAGCCGCGACGTCTCGCCGCGGTGCATGCGGCGCGCTATATGAGCAGGCAACTGCACGAGCGTCCGGGGCAGACGGTAGGGTACACCATCCGCCATGAGCGCGCGCTGAGTGATTCTACCCGTATTGAGGTTATAACCGAAGGGATCCTTACCCGGCGCCTGCAGCACGACCCGGAACTCGAGGGGGTGGGGCTTATCATCTTCGATGAGTTCCATGAGCGCAACCTCCACAGTGATCTGGGTCTCGCACTGAGCTACGAGGTCCAGCAGGGTCTGCGCCCTGATTTACGTCTTCTTGTGATGTCGGCCACCCTCGAGAGTACCCATATTGCGACCCGGCTCGATCAGTGTCCGGTGCTGCACAGCGAGGGGCGCACCTATCCGGTGACACTCCACTACGGTGAGGATTCAACGCGCCCGCTGGCGCAGCAGGTGAGCGCCGCAGTGGAAAAGGGGCTGCAGCATCAGGGCGATATCCTGGTGTTTCTCCCGGGTGCGGGTGCGATCCGGCAATGTGAAGGGCTTATCCGCAGGCAGAGCTGGGCGCAGGATCTGCAGATCCTGCCGCTCTTTGGTGCTCTGAGCTTTGAGGAGCAGCAACGCGCCATCCTTCCGGGAACACAGCGCAAGGTGGTGCTCGCCACCAACATTGCCGAAACGAGCTTGACCATCGAGAATGTCGGTGTAGTGGTCGACAGTGGCCTGGAGCGTCAGCTCCTGTTTGATGTGGCACGCGGGATGAATGCTCTCCCCACGCGCAGAATTGCACAGGCGAGTGCGACTCAACGTGCGGGGCGTGCCGGACGTCAAGGGCCGGGGCACTGCTACCGCCTCTGGAGTGAAGCAACCCAGCACAGCCTCATGGCGCATCAGCGCCCTGAGATCCTTCGTTCAGACCTGAGTGCGCTGGCGCTCGAACTAGCGTGCTGGGGAGTGCAGGATGGCGTAACCCTGCGCTGGATTGATGAGCCTCCTCCTGCACACTTGGACGCCGCGTTTGCACTGCTGCAGCATCTTGACGCGGTGGATAGCGCGCGTCGTTTGACTCCGGTGGGACGCAAGATGGCGCAACTCCCCCTGCATCCACGCCTCGCGCGCATGGTGGTGGCGGCCTCGAGCAAAGAAGAGCAGGCGCTGGCATGCCGCCTTGCGATTATTCTGGAACATCCGCATCAGTTTCGCCGCAATATGGATCGAAACGCGAAAGCGGGAAACACTTCCAGTGATGTGCTGGATATTCTGGAGAGATGGCATACCCGCCCGCCAGGGGGCGAAGGAGGGGCGGGCAAGGAGGTTGAACGCTCCCTCGCAGCATTGCTGCAAAAGCTCAATCTTCATTCCGGCGTTGCACCGAAACCTGATGTGGCTAACATAGGAGATCTGTCGCTCGCGGCGTATCCCGACCGCGTCGCGCAGCGGCGCGCTTCAAGCCGGGATGAGTACCTCCTGCGCAGTGGACGCGGGGCGCGTCTCTCGCCACGCTCCCACATGCAGACACAGGAGTGGCTGGTGGCGCTGGAGTTGGAGCAGGGCAGCCAGAGCCAACGCCAGGATTATACGCAGGGTGCAGGAACCCATGCTCTGATCCATATGGGCAGCGCCCTGGAGATGGAGCAGATTCTGCGCGCCTTTCCTGAAGCGACGCGCTGGGATCACGAGACCTTTTGGGATGCCGATAAACAACGTGTACAGGCACGGCGTACTCGGCGTCTCGGGGCGCTGATACTCCAGGAGCAGCCGTGCGCGGTGGAGACCGAGGCTGCCCTTCCGCTCCTGATTGAACAGATCCGCGCACGCGGCCTTGAAGCGCTGGGATGGAGCAGGGCAAGCAAAGACCTGTACGCGCGCATCAGCTTTGTGGCGACCCATAATCTGGCTAAAGACTGGCCCGAGTTCACCCACGCGCACATGCTTACACAGATGGAGCATTGGCTCGCCCCCTGGCTCCACGGAGTAACCAGCCTGCAGGGGCTGCAACGCCTTGATCTGTGCCAACCGTTGCTGAGTCTCTTGAGTTGGGCGCAGCAGCAACAGCTGGAACAATTGGCGCCGCAGAAGATCGAGGTGCCGAGTGGTTCACATATCCGCGTGGATTATACCGACCCGCATCAGCCGCGCCTTGCAGTGAAACTGCAGGAGCTCTTCGGTCTGTACCACAGTCCCAGGGTGGGTGGGGGACGTGTTCCGCTACTGATTGAACTCCTCTCCCCGGCGCGGCGCCCTCTCCAGACCACCACCGATCTGGCGAATTTCTGGGACACCACCTACACTGAAGTAAAAAAAGAGCTCAAAGGGCGCTACCCCAAACATCCATGGCCTGATGACCCCACCACCGCCACCGCCCAGCGCGGCGTGAAACGTCGGGGTTAAATGCCTTGATTGTTGTATAAATACAGGAGGCAGGTCGGCGTGCCTGCCCATTTCATCGGTGACTTTCGTGTGGCTCCCTGTTGTGTCCCCCTCTGTTGCCCCAGGATTTGAAACAGGGTAATTGGTGAAGTAGAATAGTTACATCAAGGTGAATGGTTACGCAGTTATACGGAGGCTGTGGATATATGTCTACGCGGAAGGAAACACCGAAGAACCATAACAGGCTCACGCATCCATGTCGGGTTGCGGTTTATGCCGAGAGCCTGGATGCATTAGCGGCTCAGCAGATTGAACACGCGCGCTTCCATCCGGCGCTGGAGGGGTTGATCGCCATTATGCCCGACGCCCATGCCGGCGCAGGGTGCGTCATCGGTTTCAGCGGCAGATTCGGTTCCGGGGTGATCCCGAATCTGGTGGGGATGGATATCGGCTGCGGGGTTGCGGCATATCCTCTCAGTGGGGTGAAGAGTATTGACTTTGCCGCTCTCGATCGAGATATCCGCCACCTTATCCCTGTGGGAATGAAACGCCACCCCAATGTGTCTGACGTGGAAAATCTACCGTTGACACAGAGTATAAAAGAGACAGCCTTCCAATTGTGTGCCCATATTGAAGACGGTTTTTATACCGCACGCGGTTTTAAGAAATACATCGACCCACGCCTGCAGCTGGGTACCCTGGGCGGTGGTAATCACTTCATAGAGATCGACAAGTGCCCCCGAACACGCACCTTTTATCTGTTGGTGCATTCGGGGTCCCGAAACCTGGGCAAGCAGATTGCAGAGCACTTTCAGCGCCGCGCCGTTGCTGCCACCCGGGCCGCTGGGATTGAGGTGCCAAAGGGGATGGAATTTCTCCCTCCCGGTGGAGAGTGTAACGCCTATCTTCATTGGGCCGGGGTTGCGCAGGAGTACGCTCGTTTTAATCGGCGCTTTATCCTTGCGAGCGTGGTGCATATTTTAGGGCTGGATTTTGCTGATGAGCTGGTGATCGAAAGTACCCACAACTACATCAGTGAGCGGGACGGGATAGTGCGCAAAGGGTCTATCTCTGCCCATACGGGCGAACAGGTGGTGATCCCTCTGAACATGGCGGATGGAGCCTTGCTCGGGGTTGGCAAGGGCAATCGGGAATACAATTATTCAGCTCCGCACGGAGCCGGACGATGCTGCAGCCGCCGCGAAATGCAGCGTCAACTCAAACGTGGGGATTATTCCCTGGAGGAGTATGCGCAT
>JAWOFA010000051.1:0-7377 GCA_046482505.1 Desulfuromonadaceae bacterium
TTCACTCACATGCATAAAGCGATTCTCAAACACGTTCTCGCTGATAATACTGGTACCCTGTGCCTGGGTCAAAAGTGCCATGAACTGCGCCTGCATATCAGTGGGGAACCCCGGATGGGGACTGGTTTTGATCCGCACCGGCTCGAGGGAGGCATCACATCTTACACGGATCCCTTCGGGGACACAGTGTACCTCTGCTCCGCTCTGGCGCAACTTACTTATCACCGCTTCGAGATGCTCCGCTTCCGCGCCTCGAACTAGCACATCGCCCCGGGTGATAGCAGCCGCCACCATAAAGGTACCCGCCTCGATTCGATCCGACATGACGGCATGCTCCATAGGGCGCAGTTTATCCACGCCATGGATGGTTATGGCGTCACTCCCGGCCCCTTCAATCTGTGCCCCCATTTGCTGCAAGGCCTTCGCCAGGTCGATAATCTCCGGCTCGCGTGCGGCATTTTCGATGATGGTGCGCCCCTGCGCCAGGGTTGCCGCCATGAGGAGGTTTTCCGTCCCCCCCACCGTAGGAATATCCAGATAGATTCTCGCCCCCTGAAGGCGCTCGGCGTGGGCCTCGATATAGCCGTGTTCCAGGTTGATCTTCGCCCCCATCGCCTCAAGGCCGCTGAGGTGTTGATCCACCGGGCGTGCTCCAATGGCACACCCTCCGGGGAGACTCACCCGGGCATATCCGAGACGCGCCAGCAGCGGGCCCAGCACTAACACCGAAGCACGCATGGTACGCACCAGATCATAGGGTGCTTCAGCACACGCAATCTCATCGGAGTTGACATGCACTGTCCCCGGTTCCGTAGCAGTGGTATGCGCCCCCATGATATGCAAAAGCTGCACTGCGGTGTCGATATCGCGCAAGTTGGGGAGGTTGCGAAGTTCGTGGGTTCCCGGTGCCAGCAGGGTTGCGCAGAGCAGAGGGAGCGCGGCATTCTTGGCGCCACTTACCTGCACCTCGCCGTGGAGACGACAGCCTCCATGTATCAGAATCTTATCCATTCAGTTTCTCGTCTGCGCTTTCGTGTACGTTGCTGTCCATTAAGGTCTTGTGGCACCCACCCACGACGCGTGCAATTCCGGCATAGTCGCGGCGCTGAAAACAATGCTGCAAACCGGCAGAGCTGAATATTTCCTCCACCTCATCGGCCTGATCGATTCCCACTTCAACCAAGAGCCAGCCCCCCGACTCCAGGAGCGATTCGGCCTGGCGCGCCAGACTCCGGTATGCATTCAGGCCATCTGCTCCTCCGTCCAGCGCCAGCTCCGGCTCGTGCCTGACTACCTCAGGCATGAGCTCCCGCATCTGCGCCCGGGTTACGTACGGAGGATTGGAGATCATCATTCGATATCCTCTTCGGCACAGATCATCTACATCCAGATCATGAAGGTCTGCATGTGCAAAGGAGAGCAGATCTTCGACTTCATTAAGGGCTGCATTGGCGCGCGCAATATCGAGGGCGGCAGGGCTTAGATCCACTGCGTGGACCGCAACTCCGGCGGTATGTGCCAGCGCCACAGCCACAGCGCCGCTCCCGGTTCCCACATCGAGGACTGTCCCAGGATGCTGTTCGAGTATTTTCAGCCCCTCTTCCACCAGCACTTCGGTATCCGGGCGCGGGATCAACACCTCAGGTGTTACATTAAAAGGCAACGACCAGAACTCACATTCACCCAGAATATACTGCAGGGGCTCCCGCAAGGCACGGCGCTTCACCAGAGCTCGGATAGTATCCAGTTCTGCCTGTTCGAGTGGCTGATCGTAGCTCAGATATAGCCCGACCCGATCCTTACCCAGCGCCGAGCCGACAAGCCGCTCTGAATCGAGACGCGGATTATCTATCCCCTTCTCTTCGAGATAGTTGGTTGTCCAGCGCACTACTTCAAGCACGGACCACTGCTTTGCCATCTACTGCTCCTGATTGGCGAGCTGCTCGGTCTGGTAGTGGGTGCGCAGGGACTCGACAATCTCATCAAAGTCCCCCTGCATAATGGCGTCAAGCTTGTAGAGGGTAAGACCGATGCGGTGATCAGTGCAGCGCCCCTGGGGGAAATTATACGTACGGATACGTTCACTCCGATCCCCGCTTCCCACCTGGCTTTTACGTTCCGCCGCCACCTGCGCGTCGTGTTCCTCCTGCATGGAATCGAGGATGCGCGAGCGCAGCACCTGCATCGCTTTGGTTTTGTTCTGATGCTGAGATTTCCCGTCCTGACACGCTACCACCACCCCCGTGGGGACATGGGTAATACGCACCGCCGATTCGGTCTTGTTTACGTGCTGCCCCCCGGAACCGGAGGCGCGATACACGTCGATACGGAGATCACTGGGATCGATATCCAGATCCACATCCTCAGCTTCGGGCAGAACCGCCACCGTACACGCCGAGGTGTGCACACGCCCCTGGGTTTCCGTATCCGGCACACGCTGCACCCGATGGGTGCCGCTTTCGTATTTGAGGAACGAAAACACGTCCTTGCCACTTACCATGGCAATCACCTCTTTGAAACCACCGGATGCTGATTCCGAAGAGCTGAGGACTTCAACTTTCCACCCGTGCTTATCCGCAAAACGAGCATAAGCGCGAAACAGATCGCCGGCAAATAGTGCGGCCTCATCTCCTCCGGTACCGGCGCGAATCTCAAGGATTGCATTCTTGCCATCGTTGGGATCACGCGGAAGCATAAGTTGAGTGAGCTCCTCTGCCATCTTTTCCTGGCGCTCTTCCAAGGCGGGTAATTCCTGGGAGGCCATCTCACGCATTTCCGGGTCTTCATCATGGGAGAGCCCGCGCAGATCTTCGACCTCCTGCTCCAGTTCGCGATACTTGCGAAACAGGGTCACCACTTCATTGAGTTCGGCATGTTCTCGACTCAAATCACGAAAGCGCGGTTGATCTGCAAGGGTATCAGGCTGAGCCAGCAGGCCCTCTACCTCCTGAAAGCGATCTTCGACATCTTCGAGCTTTTCAAACATGGGGGACCTCTGTGTACTGTGTAGGAAACGATAAAGCGAAGCGTCAGAGGGTAGTCGAAAAACATATCCACCCCCTGTGTTACGGTGAAATACTATAGGATATTGACGTCTTCTACGGCTGCGCCAAATTCTCGACGCACTTCCTGGATGGCACCGCAGCTCATACTTCCCTCCGGGCATGAACCACCCAGACAGGGTGGACCGGCATTTTCAAACAGCACCGGAGAAATAGAACGGCACTGGTGAAGCATCCTGGTTGCCATAACGCGAATTTCCCACTGGGCGCGCCGACAACAGCGGAGGGCAAAAAAGTGATGCAGCTCACGCGCATTCATACTGACAACTATCTTGGTCGCAGCGGCATTAGGTAGCACAAAGCGTGCATCCTCTGCCGGAATTCCGGCATCAAGAAGCTCCGCATACATGGTATGGATCTGCCCCATGAGCTCCTCATAACGTGCATACAGCGCATCATCTCCTCTGATACTCTGCGGCACTACCGCTTCAAAGGGATCGGAATGTGATACATAGCGCTGACTCTGCTGTGAATAAGACGCGACCCGGTGGCGCACTAACTGATGACTACAGGCGCGACTGATCCCCTCGACACCGAAAGAGCAGGTTACATGCTCAAGCACAGACAGATGCCCCAGCCCCAGAACCTTGCGAATCAAACGCGCCGCAGCCGCCGGTTCGAGTTGCAGCAAGGTATCGATACTGCTGGCGGAATAGCACAGGCGCGCCGCCGCCGCTACAACCTTTTCGGGCTCGGGGGTGTGACTCAGAAGCTTTACCTGCATAAAACATCCCTGGCGCCTGCATGTGAGCGCCGCATAGAAGGAGATAATGAAGGATCAACGAGAAACAGCCGCAAAAGCATTGAGCGCTTTTGCGGCTGGGCAACCGGGGATAACGTAACCGCTGGGCTACTTTTTTGCATACCTCTTGCGGAAACGCTCGATACGTCCTGCAGTATCCAGCAGTTTCTGGGTGCCGGTGTAAAACGGGTGACAAGCGGAACATATTTCCGTAGTAAATTCACCAATTTTGGTAGAGCGGGTTTCGATGGTGTTGCCACAGTGGCATTTGATAACAACATCATCGTACTTGGGATGGATTCCTTCTTTCATGGTCTTTACTCCTTAAGTGCCTGGCGATGTACAGGCGGGTATATACAGACGTATGTTAAGGCAGCCTTTTATGCTGCTTTTGTGACAATCGACAATTATTGCAAAAAAGGATGACGCCTGGCAAGAGAAAAGTTACTGATTCATGGAGTCAAGGAACTCCTGATTATCCTCGGTTTCTACGAGTTTTTCCCGCAGGAACTCCATGCCGTCGACTACATTCATGCTACTGAGGACGCGGCGCAGCAGCCACATGCGCTGCAGTGTAGTGGGATCCTGCAACAACTCTTCGCGCCGGGTGCCCGACTTGTTTACATCAATGGCGGGGAAGGTGCGCTTATCCACCAGACGGCGATCGAGAACGAGCTCCATATTGCCGGTACCCTTGAACTCCTCGAAGATCACCTCATCCATGCGGCTGCCGGTATCGATAAGGGCCGTAGCGATGATACTCAAACTGCCCCCCTCCTCCACATTGCGCGCCGCGCCGAAAAAACGCTTGGGCTTGTGCAGAGCATTGGAGTCCACCCCGCCGGAGAGAATTTTCCCGCTCGGGGGCACGACAGTATTGTATGCACGCGCAAGACGGGTAATGGAATCCAGGAGGATAACCACATCGCGCTTGTGTTCCACCAGACGGCGGGCCTTCTGAATAACCATCTCCGCAACCTGTACATGGCGTGTGGGAGGCTCATCAAAGGTGGAGGAGACCACTTCCCCGGCAACGGAACGCTGCATATCGGTAACCTCTTCCGGGCGCTCGTCAATCAGCAGAACGATGAGGTACGACTCAGGGTAGTTAGTGGTGATAGCGTTGGCGATATTCTGCAGCAGAACGGTTTTACCCGTACGCGGGGGTGCCACGATCAGGCCGCGCTGCCCTTTACCGATGGGTGAAACCAGATCAATGATGCGGGTGGGAAGATTGTCACTGGTGGTTTCCAGCTTCATCCATTCGTCGGGGTGCAGGGGGGTGAGGTTGTCGAACAGCGTCTTGCGGCGCGCAACCCCGGGCTCCTCCATGTTGATCTGTGCCACCTTGAGCAGAGCAAAATAGCGCTCACCCTGCTTGGGCGGGCGGATCTGCCCTGCAACGGTATCCCCGGTACGCAGATTAAAACGCCGGATCTGCGAAGGCGAGACGTAGATATCATCCGGCCCCGGCATGTAATTGGCGTCGGTAGCGCGTAAAAACCCGAAACCATCCGGCAGCACTTCGAGCACACCTTCGCCAAAAATGGCGCCTTTCTGGTCTGCCGTGGCACACAGGATGGCAAAAATCACATCCTGCTTGCGCATTCCCGACACTCCTTCGATCTTAAGATCGTTGGCCATGCCGATCAGGTCTGTGATTTTACGCTCTTTGAGGTCTTTCAGGTGCATGGAGTTCCCATCACCTGACTCTACATTATTTGATTTATTCTCGTTTTTTTTCATTTCTCTGGTATTGCCCGGCCTCTTCACCGTCAGCAGTGCTACTGAAAGCAACGAGCCATTCGGGATCATGATATAGGGGGTATGTAAGAATATTCTACTAGATACAAAATGGGGGAATTTGGGACACGCTCGAGGCGTACAGGACGTTTAACGCCGTACCGTGTGACCCTTTGTCTACATGCTTTCCCATCCATTGTCAATGAGATAAATCCTCTATCCACCCTTTTTAAGCCCCGTATTATCATGTTCATCTTGGATATTTACATAAACTACAGGCTTTTAGCTTTCCCCGGGTGAGGTGTCGCCGCATTGGGGCAATACAGATCTATCCTCTATCCTCCAGTGCGATGGCGCACGATATTTCCTTCAACCAGGTACACCACATCTTCGGCAATATGCGCGGAAAGATCCGCAATCCGCTCCAGATGGCGTGACACCGCGACCCACAGCAACAGCGCCTGCAGATGTGCCGGCTGTTCCAGAATGCGTTTTTTGGCGGTATCATAAGTGAGGCGATGGAGGTCATCGATCTCATCGTCAGCGTCAATCACCGCAGTCGCCGTGCCGGAATCGAGCTTGACCAGAGAGTCAAGGCTGTTTTTGAGCATTTTCAGCACCTTTTCCATCATAACGGGATAGTCAAAAGGTGCTTCAACCTTCTTTTCCTTATCAAACTTAATGGTGCGCTTGGCGATGTTTACCGCCACATCCGCAATGCGCTCCAGGTCGCTGTTGATTTTGATTACCGAGATGATAAAACGCAGATCTGCCGCTACCGGCTGATGCAGCGCCAGCACCTTGAGGCAATCCTCTTCAATATCAACCTCTTTGGCATTGATAACCAGATCTGCATCGATAACCTCATTTGCCATGACGGTATCACCACGTTCAATGGAATGCATGGCGCGCTGTACTTCGCGCTCAACCCGGGCGCTCTGATCCAGCAATTCGCGCTTGAGTTTGTTGATCTCTTCCTGCAGATGGATTGCCATCATATATTTTCTCCTGTATATGCACACATACCGCATTTGCGGCAACAGTTGCCTCTAAACAAAAGGATACGCCATACACCCCTAGTGTCCACCCTGTAATTTGGCATATTCGTCCAAAGCAGTCAGCTTAGCCGAAACGCCCGGTGATATAGTCCTCGGTCTGCTGGTTCTGCGGCTTAACAAACAGCTTGCTCGTTTTGCCGAACTCCACCAGCACCCCTTCATACAAGAATGCGGTGTAATCGGATACACGCGCGGCCTGCTGCATGTTATGGGTCACGATGATGATGGTGTACTTCTCGCGCAGATCCTTGATCATCTCCTCCACGCGCGCGGTGGACTTTGGATCAAGGGCGGAGCAGGGTTCATCCATGAGAATCACTTCGGGGTTTACCGCAATAGCGCGCGCGATACACAGGCGCTGCATCTGCCCCCCGGACATCCCCAGGGCTGACTCATGCAGACGATCCTTGACCTCCTCCCAGAGTGCCGCACCCTTCAAGCTGCTTTCCACCGTTTCGTCCAGCACATCCTTATCGTTAATCCCGGCAATGCGCAAGCCGTAGACCACATTTTCGTAAATCGACTTCGGAAAAGGGTTGGACTTCTGAAAGACCATCCCCACCTTGCGCCGCAGTTCAATGACATCCAACTCGCCAGAATTCACCTCGGTACCATCAAGTCGAATACTCCCCTGCATGCGTGAGATGTCCACCATATCATTCATACGGTTCAGACAGCGCAGGAAGGTGGATTTGCCGCACCCTGAAGGACCGATAAGCGCAGTGACCTGACGCCGCGGGAACAGCATACTCAGATCGAACAGAGCCTGAGC
>JAWOFA010000100.1:0-3571 GCA_046482505.1 Desulfuromonadaceae bacterium
ACTCAGGCCGCCGCATTGAGAAGTTTTCGCCCTAACTCCTTAAAGAATCGCAAGGCCGGATCCGGTGCGAGACTTGATGCCGCACTCTTTAAAGAGAGCAATGAGCAGCTCACCGCAGATGTTATGGTGGCGTATTTCACCACCATCGATACCGAAATCAACGAAGACTACCTCGCCATGCTCAAAGGTGCGGGTAATGAAGAACTGGAAACCAGGCTCGACATCTACGCCAAACTCGCCGTTGAATACGCCGATTCACCCTATCTGCAGCTGTATCTCGCTGCAGCCCTGTGGCTGGGTGATATTGATGAGAAAGAGCTCGAAACCATTGAGAAAATGGCGGAGCAGTTGGAGCTCTAGGTTTTATAGACCAATCTATGAATGAATATGGAGTCCCGGATAATGGAATGGGGCTCCATTATTACTCCTGATTCTGTTTTTCATGCCATTCTACCACCTTTTCCAGAAAATCCTTGTACAGACGGATCTCATCCGACTCTATCCCCCCTGCCTGCGATGAGGTCTCAAGTTGCATCACTTCATTCGGGATCCCCCCATATTCTTCCTGACAACAGGCATTGAGTGAGCTGCTGATACGCCACAAAAATCCATCTGAACCTTCAATGGCGCGGATGCGTTGAAGTATTTCATAGGTGATGATGGTTTCGAGTTTGCGCTGGTGGCGCGCCGCAAAGAAATACAGCAGGATACCGGTGATAAACAACATCAGGATCGGAGTACTCCCCACAATGGAGTTTTCTGACACCAGCTCCGCGACCCAGAAAGCAAACCCGACAATGATAAACGATGACCCCAGTCCTACCAGAGCAAAGGTGCTTTTAGAGCGCTGTTTCAGAACCTTGTCATAGTCCAGAGAATCAAAATCGAGATCCTTGGCTAAATTGAGATAGTTTTGCTCATCGGCGTATGATGTGGGCATATGTGCTCTTCAGAATGACAGGGGTTAAAAAGGGGATGCTGGCAATCTAATTGTTCAGGCAATTGACAATACCCCCTGAATAGATAATGATACCAACGCATACATGAATTATACTGCTTTGCAGGAGAAATGATATGAGTGTTTTTGTTGTTGCGGGTGCCGTGGCCGTGCTGATGCTGGTGTATATGATCTCAGCTCTTGGGGTGCTGCCGTGGTTTCTATATATCCCCTTTGTCCTCTTGTTTGCCCTTGTTTTCTTCTGGGATAAAATCCGCGCTATTTTACCTGGGTCAAAAAACGCCACGGGCCGCTGCGTAAGCCGTGGACGCTTTAATTATAAACATACACACCCAAAGTGCGCTGGAAGAGGGAACAACAAGGGAAAGCACAGCGGAAAACGTATTTGATCAGCACTTCAAATTCAGCGCCGGATACCCTGCCTGATCAATGCAGGTAGGATATCCGGCGTTTTATATTCAGGGTTTAAGCTCCAACCACATCAGTGCTCGTGGCAGCCACTGCACTTTACCGGACCTGCATCCATTTCATGATGGCAGGTACGGCATATGGCGTGGAACTCCTTGCGGTTCAGTTCAATTCTGCTCGGGGGCTCGGTCGAATGGCAGGTGCTGCAACTGATGAACTGGGTGTGGGCAGCGTGGTTAAACGCCACTTTGCCGTATTTATTCTGCATAACTATAGTATGGATAGAGGTGCGCTCCGGAGTGGGCTCATCGCTTGATTCCACTTCAGCGCCCTGCTTCTGCTTGTCTGCTGTGGCTGTATTTTCCTCTTCAGAAGAGGATGTGTCAGAATCTGCTTCATCTGCGCTAACTTCCGCAGCTTCATCTTGCTGAGCGGTCTCCTGCTGCTCTTTTACCTTCTGTGCTTCTACGTGCTTTACACCATCCTTCATACTTGAGCTCTGCGTCTCTGCTTTCTCGCTCTGCCCCTGTTCATTGGTGCCGCATCCGCTTACGAGTAGGAGCAAAACAGCCATAAGCCCAACCTGTTTCAGCATCTTCATTCTCTGATCCTCCTTGTTGATTTATGAGACTCTTGCAAAAAGCCGAAAGTCCAGTGCCCGTCATTCCCGCGTAGGCGGGAATCCAGAAGGTCTCGACCTGACCCAAAAACTGGATCCCCGTTTTCACGAGGATGACAACTTTTGCAAGAGCCTCTCCTGCTACCAGAATCTATCCTGACACAACCAGAATTTAGCAATACATGACAATTTACATAACATTTAGTGCCTTAAGCATTTAACTTTACACAGAAATCATTCATGGCATATATGGTTTTGCCATCCACGAGCAAGAATCCGTCTGCTGTTATCGTACGTTGTTCTTCATCAATCGCGGAGATTGCTGCCTCCACGTGGATCTCCCGGTTGCTCGGAATGATCTGCCCCCGATACGACCAGCGGTGCTCCGTATTATGGGCGGTCACGTCAAAGGTGGAGTTCTCATTTCCGCCCCAGCGTTGCACAGCTACATATTTAATCAATTGGATAAATGATTCAAGCCCCAATGAACCGGGGCACACCGGGTCCTGGTAAAAATGGGCGTCAAAGAACCATTCATCCGGATCGACAATTTTGCGGGCACGAATATAACCGAGACCTGAAGGGCCGCCATCGCTGATATAGTGCTCGATTTCATCCAGCATGCGCAGCTGCACATCAGGAAACGGCGCCTGTACAGGGTAGGGGCCCGGGGTTTGCGCGCGCTTGAGTTCCTGCTCCTGCGCTTGATAGCGCTTAGCTCCGGCAACTCCCACCTGATTGGCCAGTGCCTGTTCACTGAAGAATCCGAATACGGTATCGCCGCGATACACTGGCCCATGGGCATCGGCAACCTCAAAGTCATAACCCTGGATAATCATCCCCCCACTGCTGGAAACCCGGGTCAGTTTTACCCAGGTCGTCAGGGTGCCACTGGCGCTGGTTACCGGGCGCAGCTTTTGTGCATTCCCGTCCAGGTTGCGGAAACACAGATCTACCTCGCTGGTAAGAGCCGAGCCCACATAGGCCGCCATCCAGCCACAGGGTTGCAATGCTACCTCGAGCAGGACACTGAACGGCATATTATGCGAGCGCTCCTGCGCAAAATACCACGCATCCGGGGGCACATCATACTGCGCCTCAACGGTTCCGCCGGCCACCATCTTCCACTGGGTAGCGTCTATGGCGGTAATGCGATCCAGAAACTGAAACGGCGGCCGCGGCAGACGCGCAATGCGGCGTTCGGTATCAAAGATACGGTAGGGCTCCCCGAAGGCTTCGGAAGGATTGCCGTTGGAGAACGCGAGGATGTCGGCATAGTTATAGAGTGGCGCTTTCTTTTCTCCTGCCTCACCTTCATCCTTTTGTACCACATTAGCCGCACCGGCGTCTGATTCAGGGCTCCTCCAGCGCGCCTCCATCGCTTGGCGATTCAGGCCGCTGAGCTGTATGGTCATGTTGGTGATCTCGACTACCGGCTTGGAGTCCGCATACATGAGGGCGTCCACAATCGCATACGGCTCGGGGCGATAGCCGATCTCCTTCACATTAACCTCATAGGTGACGCTTTGAGTGTGTTCGGTTACCTGGCCGCGACATTTGAGCTGGCTGTCTACTCCGGGGATCGG
>JAWOFA010000005.1:0-24405 GCA_046482505.1 Desulfuromonadaceae bacterium
GGATAGAGATGCAGAGTCGCCCCGGCGAGGGCACTCGCGTAACTGTGCGCATCCCCCTTCATCCGGAGCGCTAGAAGGCATGGACAACAACAGAATCATTCTCATAGACAATGAAGAAGGCCTGTGCCGCATGATCGAGGCGGTGCTTGGAGACAACGGCTATACAGTTGAGAGCTTCACCAGCCCCTTTAAAGCGATTGAGACCTTCGAGCCCGGCAGTTATGATCTGGTGATCAGCGATATCAAGATGCCGGGGATGGATGGACTTGAAGTACTGCAAAAAATCCGCGCCCTCGATCAACAGGTACCGGTAATCATGATTACTGCGTATGCCACGGTGGAAACCTCCATTCAGGCGCTGCGCAAAGGGGCATATGACATGCTCACCAAACCCTTTGAGCCCGAAGAACTCCTGTACCGGGTCAAAAATGCACTTCATGCCAATCAGCTCGAAAGTGAAAATCGTGAGCTCAAACAGAAACTCGCGGATGAGTGCTCCTTCGAACATATCATCGGCGCCACCTCCGGATTGAAGGTGGTGATGGATATGGTACGTAAGGTTGCCCTGCGCGATACATCGGTATTGATCACCGGAGAATCTGGCACCGGCAAGGAGGTGATCGCGAAGGCCATCCATGCCAATTCCGCACGACGCGAGAAGCGCTTTATGGCAATAAACTGTGGCGCGCTGCCCGCAAATGTGCTCGAAAGTGAATTGTTCGGGTATAAAAAAGGTGCCTTCACCGGAGCCAACGCAGACCGTAAGGGGATCCTGGAAGCCTCCAACGGCGGCACTCTGTTTCTGGATGAGGTGGGGAATCTCCCCCTGAACGTCCAGCAGACCCTGCTGCGTTTTCTGCAGGAGCACGAATTCATGCGCCTGGGCGACACCCAGTCCATCAAAGTGGACACACGCATCATCTCTGCAACTAATTCCGATCTGAGACTGGCCATGCAGGATGGAAGTTTCCGTGACGATCTGTTCTACCGCCTCAATGTGGTCAATATCCACCTTCCCCCCTTGCGCGAGCGACGCCAGGATCTTCCCCTGCTCATATCCCACTTCATCAAGCAGAATAACGCGAAGTTCGGCACCGCAGTTAAGGGGCTCAGCCCCGAGGCGATGCAACTGGTGTGCGCCTTCGACTGGCCCGGCAACATCCGTCAGATGGAGAACATTATCGAAGCGTGCATGACCATGCTGGATGACGGACGCATCGGGGTCGACATTCTGAAGCAATTTCTCTACCCCGATGCCGGGACAAATGCACACATTCCCCACCAAACCAGCAGTGTTATTTCTCAGGCCACGCACGCAGATGTGGATGCGGAGTACGGCCAGGCTCTGGCGGAATTCGAAACTGAATACCTGCGCACCCTATTGCGCAAAACCGGAGGCAATGTAGAGGAAGCCGCAAAAACAGCTGGAATGAATATGGCAACCATCTACCGTAAGCTCAAGAAATACGCCATCAGCAAAGATGAATTCAGCTGATACTTTTTGCAATTATGCAAAACCGCAAAAATCAAAACAACACAACCACCCTCTCCCGCCTGGCTGCGGAAGTGGAGTGCAAAACCTTAAAATCCTTAAACTTCCTCTCCTGCCCCTTCCCGGCTAACACCTATTTCCCGCTTACTCACCCTTTTGCATAAATGCGAACTCACAATCTGACTCTTCGCAGCACAGGTACGCGTAAACACCTGTTAAAACACAACATTTATAAAAATAGACCAAACTGGCATACGCTATGCAAAAAGGTTTATGCAACACCCACACAAGAAACGGGGATTGCAATGCAGGATAAAATCGTATGTCCATTTTTCGGCAAAGATGAAGACTACTGTGACGTCGGCTGCGATTACATCAGCAACCACGACATAAGGATGATTATTGACTACTGTGCGGATGACTACACCCAGTGTGAAAAATACAACGAATTGGCCAGTTACCATCCGGAAATGCTGCACGATGCAGCGCGTACCTTCAATCAGGAAGTAAAGGAGAGAGCGATCATGAGTAATGCATATCAGAACATGTCACTTAAGGACACCACTGCCAACCCCGCACCTTTAGGCCTGCTGGGCTTCGGCATGACCACCGTACTCCTCAACCTGCACAATGCGGGGTTCTTTCCCCTCGATGCCATGATTCTCGCTATGGGAGTATTTTACGGCGGCCTGGGGCAGATCATTGTCGGAATCATGGAGTGGAAGAAGAACAACACCTTCGCCGCCACTGCGTTTACCTCTTACGGACTTTTCTGGCTCACGCTGGTGGCACTGATCCTGCTACCTAAAACGGGAATGGTTGCCGCTTCCTCACCCACGGCAATGGGCTTCTACCTCACCTGCTGGGGAATGTTCACTGCAGTACTGTTCCTCGGCACCTTCCGCCTAAACCGCGCTCTGCAGGTGGTGTTCGGATCCCTGATGATTCTGTTTTTCCTCCTCGCCGCCGCTGACTTCACTGGTAATGCCGCCCTTAAAGTGATTGCCGGTTACGAAGGGATCTTCTGTGGATTCTCCGCCATCTACGCCGGCCTTGCCCAGGTTATCAACGAGGTGTTTGAGCGCGAAGTTGCGCCCCTGGGTACCGTTGCGGTAAAGGCCAAGTAACAAATCCCCACTACCTTGCGCCGTCCACCCCAGTGGGCGGCGCTGCCTGCATACGTTTTTCCACCCAACTGCGGGAGGCATCGATGCTTTCAGATTCTGCCAGATCAAAACCTATATCCACACACGCATCCCCAGTAGTAAAATCGTTCCATGTCAAATGGCCGGCAGCGACCTTGCTGGAGCAGACCCTGAAGCGCCGTCCTGACTTTCATACACCGTCTCTGGATAACCGCGCCTATACCGCAAGAGACAATGCCAGAAATACATCTATCCAGACCAAACATGCATTCCAGGTGCGCGACAACACCGCAAACCCTGTTCCTCTAGGGCTTATCGGCCTGGGGATGTCGATCATGTTACTCAATTTTCATTTTGCAGGATTCTTTCCCATGGATGCGATGATTGTGGGAATGGGGACCTTCTGTGGTGGAGCGGAACAGGTTATGGTGGGGATTATGGCATGGAAGAAGAACAACATCTTTGCTGCTACCGCATTTTCCTCTTTCGGACTGTTCTGGCTCTCCCTTGTTGCCATAACCCTCAGTCCATCTTTAGGCATGAGCGATTCAACATCATCTGCCGCTATGGGTTTTTACCTGAGCATATGGGCTATATTCACCGCCGGCATTTTTCTCGCCAGCTTTCGTCGCAGTCGCGCCATTCGAGTGGTATTCGGACTTTTGCTCGTGTTTTTCCTTCTCCTCACCGCCGGAACGGCCTCTGCGTCACCCACGTTGATCCATATTGCGGGGTACGCCGGCATTCTAAGCGGCATTAGCGCCATCTACACCGGGCTCGCTCATGTCATGAATGAGCTCTTTTGCAAACCCCTGTTTCCCCTCGGCACGCAGCACTCTTGAGATCCGTCAGGGTGAACTTATAGAAAAAACGGGGTTACAACGATGTTTGCAAAAGGGTAAACCGACTTTTTGCAAAGATGCAAATTCACATAAGTATATGACAGTTAAGAGGTTTTTTCACGACATTGTGTAGAACCTCTTTTTTTTGCGGCAATATTTTGCATTTCTGCAAAAAAATACTTCCCAAAGGCCGCTTTGCGAGAGTTTCATAACAGGTACTCTAAATTTTAATCATTCCAAATCAGTGACTTACACGGTTTTTTTATCCAGAGCAAAAAATGGCACAGAGAGTGCAAAACACAATTCTACAAATTCACAGGAATACAGGGATGATGCGAAAACAGCAAACTACAAAGCTCAAAAGGCGGGGGTAATTATCACCTGTCGGTATAAATCCAAAGTTATATTTTTTGCGTTAGCCACAACACAGGCGTGGCACAGAATGTTATCCAATGCAATCCATCACAAAAGGAGAGAAAAAACATGAGTAACGAATTCCAGAACATGTCACTCCAGGACACCACTGCCAACCCTGCTCCCTTGGGCCTGCTCGGCTTCGGCATGACCACCGTGCTCCTTAACCTGCACAATGCGGGGTTCTTTCCCCTCGACGCCATGATCCTCGCTATGGGGGTATTTTACGGTGGTCTCGGACAGATCATTGTCGGAATCATGGAGTGGAAGAAGAACAACACCTTCGCCGCCACTGCATTCACCTCTTACGGACTTTTCTGGCTCACGCTGGTGGCGCTGATTCTGTTGCCCAAAACCGGGGTTGTTCCGGCATCTTCTCCCACAGCTATGGGATTCTACCTCACCTGCTGGGGGCTGTTCTCTGCGGTTCTGTTTCTCGGAACCTTCCGAATCAGCCGTGCCCTGCAGGTGGTATTCGGCTCTTTGGTAGTGCTGTTCTTCCTTCTCGCGGCCGCTGATTTCACCGGCAATGCCGCTTTAAAGGTGATAGCCGGCTACGAAGGGATCTTCTGTGGATTCTCCGCCATCTACACAGGTCTTGCACAGGTGATCAACGAAGTTTTTGAGCGTGAAGTTGCCCCTCTGGGCGCAATGAATTAAATTAACGATTGTCCAGGCGTTATAACCCATACCCATACCCATACCCATACCAACCAAAATGTAACGCCAAACCTGAAGAGCCGCCTGCCCGGGCGGCTCTTCTCTTTTTTTCCCATGACATTTCCTTCAACTTGTGTTTGTATCTCAGCGGTGCTTTAGTCTGTGCGTTTGATGTCAACGATAATCGTACTCGCACCCCAAAAAAGTATTATCTACAATTCATGTTTTCGCAAAGAACATAAAAGCAAAGGAGCAACAAGGTATGTACAGCAGTTCTGACCTGAAAAAAGGCCTGAAGATCATGATTGACGGAGAACCGCATGTAATTGAGGGGTTTGATTTTACCAAGCCCGGCAAAGGTCAGGCCCTGTACAAGTGCAAATTACGCAATATGATTTCCGGTGCCTTATTCGATCGTACGTACCGAAGTGGGGAGAATTTCGAACCTGCACCGCTGGAAGAGCGTGACATGCAGTACCTCTACAAGGATGAAGCAGGCTATGTGTTCATGGACGCGAAGACCTTTGAGCAGGTAATCCTGCCGGAGCAGACCCTGGGTAACGATCATTACTTTCTCACCGACAACATGGAAGTCAAAGTGCTGATGTTCGGGGATCAGGGGATCGGAATAACGCTACCCTACTTCGTCAACCTCACCGTTACCCATGCAGACCCCTGGGTTAAGGGTGACACCGCCGCCGGGAACAACAAACCCGCCACCATTGAAAGTGGCTACACTCTGCAGGTGCCCTCATTTGTGGAAGAAGGAACCCTGATCCAGATCGATACCCGCACCGGCGAATACGTAACCCGCGTCAAGGAATAGACAATGGTGAGCGCCCCTGACACAACCCGGGCGGCACGGCACGAAAATCTGTATGCAAGAGCCCGGATTATTCAGCAGATCCGGGCTTTTTTCATTGCACATGCCTATCTGGAAGTGGAAACTCCGCACCGCATTCCGTGCAACGCCCCCGAAGAGCACATCGAACCGATTCCGAGCGCAGGCGCCTTTCTGCAAACCTCTCCCGAGTTATGTATGAAACGACTACTCGCGGCAGGATACCCCAGGCTGTTTCAGCTGTGTCGCTGCTGGCGCAACGCCGAGCGCGGCACACGCCACCTGCCGGAGTTCACCCTGCTGGAGTGGTATGCCGCCCACAGCGACTATCGCGATCTCATGCACACCTGCGAAGCGCTGCTGTGCCATCTGCTTCCGACTGGGATGCTGATATGGCAGGGAAGCAACATCTCCATCCAGCCACCGTTTGAACGCATCCCCCTGGACCAGGCGTTCTCGCGCTTCGCCCCCATGTCACTCGAAGAGGCGCTCGTAGCCGATTGTTTTGAGGAGATCTACACCGAGCACGTAGAACCCGAACTGGGGACGGCGGCGCCGGTATTCATCTACGACTACCCTGCGTCCATGGCAGCGCTCGCACGCACCAGAGCCGACGCCCCTCACCTGGCGGAGCGCTTTGAACTCTACATCGGCGGGATGGAACTGGCGAACGCCTTCACCGAACTCACCGATGCACACGAACAGCGCGAGCGCTTCGACGCTGCACTCGAAACCATGCAGCCCCCCAACCCACAACACCTGATGCCGGAGGCGTTTCTGGCCGAGCTCGAACATATGCCGCCGAGTGCCGGGATCGCCCTAGGGGTCGATCGGCTCGTGATGCTCCTCACCAACGCTGCGGAGATCGATACCGTGGTGGCGTTCACGCCGGAAGAGTTGCAGGCAGGGGTCAGGATTTTATAGCGTTCGGATACTCCACCAGGATGCCATCGGCGCTTCGCAGGCAAGCGTGCTCACCCAGACATTCCACATACTCGGTTACCAGGGGAATCTTGCCGTGACCTCCGGGAAGATCCACTACAAAATGGGGCATCGCAAGCCCTGAGAGCGTCCCACGCAACTGCGCCATGATTGCGATCCCATCCTCCAGACGGGTACGGAAATGCGCCGTACCCCGGGTGAGATCCATCTGATGCAGGTAGTACGGACGGATACGCAGTTCCAGGAGGCGCTCAAACAGCCCCTGCAAGAGCGCAGCATTGTCATTCACCCCGCGCAGGAGTACGGTCTGATTCACCAGCGGAATCCCAGCATCCACGAGCCTGCGAAACGCTGCGATACTTTCGGGACCCAGTTCATCCGGATGGTTGATGTGGGTCATGAAATAGAGGGGCTGCGCCTGCTGCAACAGCCGGCACAGCCTGTCCGTTATGCGCTCCGGTAGCACCACCGGAGCGCGGCTCCCGAGCCTGAGCACCTTCACATGCGGAATCTGCCGGATACGCTCCAACAGATCCTGCATCAGAAGATCCGACATGGTCAGAGGGTCGCCCCCGGACAGAATCACCTCGTTGATCTGCGGTGTGCTGCGGATATATTCTACTGCGCCCATAAGGTCACTGAAGGATATACCGTGCACTCCTCTACCCACTTGACGTTTGCGCGTACAAAAACGGCAATACGCAAAACAGCTCGAAGCGCACAACAGCAGCACCCGCCCCGGATAGCGGTGCACCACATGGGGCACGGGGGATAACTCCTCTTCATTGAGGGGGTCAACCTCTCCGCCGTCATCCAGCTCTGCCGCTGCAGGAATAAACTGGCGCGCAATCGCGCCACTCCCGGTGTTGAGCAAATCCAGCAGGTGGGGTGTAATGCGCAGGGGATATTCCTCGGCGACCCGTTCCAGCATGGTGTCGTCCATCCCCGGATGTGCACCCAGTTGTGCAGCCGTGCTATATGCGTTTTTGTTGTGCTCCTGCCATTTTCCCACGAACAAAAACCTCCTCTTTAAAGGGTAGAATATGCGTAATTCTTCACATGCAGTTCATGGGTCGCTGTCCCCAAGTGGTTTTGCCGGTGATGCGGCCTCCTTGCACATGGAACAATGAGTGGATACGTGCTAGAATCAATGACTAAATACGGATGCGCGGTGTTGTGGAGCTCTATACTGCACCGTACTCTTTCCATATTCTAAACAATTACGGAGTTGCCATGAAACACTTCGCTGTCACCATCATTGGTCGAGACCGCACTGGCATTGTGTCTGATACAGCGCGGATTCTCTATGAGCTCGGGTGCAATGTCGCCGATTCAAGCAGCACCATCCTCGGTGGTCAATTCGCCATGATTCTGATCGTCTCCCACCCCGATTTTGAGAGCGGTGAACCGCTGCAGAAAGCGTATGCAGAGCTCGAAAGCTCCGGGCTGTCGGTGTTTGTGCGCACCTTGAAACCCGGAGGTGAAAAGCGACCCGACCTACCTGGGGAGCTGTGTATGATCTCGGTCTATGGTTCTGACAAGCCCGGAATTGTATATCAGGTAACCCGCCTTTTGAGCCAGAACAATGTCAACATCGTCGACCTTGCCACCAAGCTGATCGGCACTGAAGAACGCCCGGTGTACGTCATGATGTGCGAAGCCGTGCTTCCTGCGACTTTGAGTGTTGAGGATATCCGCGACATGCTGGAGAATCTGCGCGAAGAGCTACAGGTAGATATCTCGGTGCGCAATGTAACCCCGGTGGAGTTGTGACCCATGGCTGTACGTGAAGTATTGGTCTACCCCGACCCCATCCTGAAGCAGGTTTGCAGCGTTGCGGATCCTCAGGCTGCGGAGACAAGCGCATTAGCACAGGACCTGATCGACACCATGTATGCCTCCGGCCATTCCGTAGGTATCGCCGCACCCCAGATCGGCGCGGCCCTGCGGGTTGCAGTGGTGGATGTATCGGAGAGCAAACTGGGACGCAAGCACAACCACGGCCTGGTGGTGATGATAAATCCTGAAATTATCGAACGCAGCGGGCAGAAAACCATGCGCGAGGGGTGCATGAGCGTACCCGACTACACCGGCAATGTAGAGCGTGCCAAGGAGATCGTGGTGCAGTTTTTCGACCAGCAGCTGAAGGACTGCATCATCCGCTGTAAAGGGTTTGAAGCTGTTGCGATCCAGCATGAGCTTGACCATCTCGATGGGAAGCTGTTCCTTGACCGCATCTCCAACCCCGGTACTGAATTATTCAGGCGTAAACACTAACCCTTCCAGCACACAACAGGCATACCCCGCTCCGTTGTCTTTTCGGGGGTATGCCTGTTATCCATCACACTTGGCGCTGCAGATACTCCAGCAGCACACGAACTCCGAAACCGGTCCCCCCGGCGGGTTGACCCGGGCTCGCCTTTTCATTCCATGCGGTTCCCGCTATATCTACATGCGCCCAGGGGCATTCGGGGGCAAAATGCTGCAGAAATGCCGCTGCGGTAATGGTTCCCGCCGGGCGTCCGCCTACATTCTTGAGATCCGCGACACTGCTCTCAAGTTGCTTGGCGTATTCTTTGCGCAGTGGCAGCTCCCACAGGTGTTCGCCGCTCTTCTCTCCGGCATCCATGAGATCCCGTACCAGCTCGGCATCGCTCCCCAGGACTGCGGCCGTATGATGCCCGAGGGCAATTATACATGCCCCGGTGAGGGTTGCGATATCGATCACCGCGCGCGGTTTTTTACCCCCCACCCAGTGCAGAGCATCCGCAAGGATCAGGCGACCTTCGGCATCGGTGTTAATAACCTCTATACTTTTCCCCGCCGCCGAACGCACAATATCTCCCGGACGCTGCGCAGTACCGGACGGCATATTCTCCACCGCCGGGATCACCCCCACCACATTCAGCGGCAATTCCAGGCGCGCAGCACTTACCAGGGTAGCCATAACTGCGGCGCCACCTGCCATATCCATTTTCATCTGCTCCATTCCATCCCCTGGTTTGAGTGAGATCCCTCCGCTGTCAAAGGTAACCGCCTTCCCCACCAGAGCTACCGGCGCCTCATCCGGCGCACCTCCCTGATATTCCATCACAATAAGGCGTGGTTCGGCATTACTCCCCTGCGCCACCGCCAGGAGTGCATGCAGCCCCGCCTGTTCCAGGGCGTTCTGCCCCAGAATGGTAGTCTTGATGCCGCTGCCTTGGCTCTCTTCCCATGCCGTACGTGCGAGAAACTCCGGAGTCTTCACATTGGACGGCTCATTCACCAGATCCCGCGCCAGAGCGGTACCTTGCCATACCATCATCCGCCCCTGCAGCACATCTTTGAGTTTTGTGCTCTGTTCTTCTGTAGGGGCGTGAATGGAAACTTCTATGCGCGCAGGAGCCTGTTCCGAGTCGCTTTTGTATTTATCAAAGGAATAGACTTCGAGGACACATCCTTCCAGGAGCCATAACACCTCCCGGCCTGCACCGGCCTCCGGCATGAGCGCGATGTCTATTTGAATCTCCTCGATCTTCTTCTGCTTAATCTGCGCCCCGATACGCGCGCCGGCCTGGCGCCACTGTGCTTCATCGGGGTCTCCTCCCAGACCGGCAAGGATAAGGCCCGCTTCACCAGCAACCTTGGGGGGGAGAAAGAGCACCTCATCAGCTTTAGCGCTGAAGACGCGGCTGCTCCGGGCAAGCCCGAGCTGGTCAGCCATATCGGGAGGGAAGCTTTCGCCACGATTCCACGACTTCTGCTCCAGCGCAATAACCCGTGGGGCACTGCCTGCTTCATTATGGGAGGGAAAGATAAAATCTACTTTCGGCAGCATATGTTCATCTCCTTTTCTTTAGTGCATTGATCTTGTGTTTTTCTCTTTATGTAGCGTATTTATTGCAATAGCTTTTTAACCTGCTATTCTTGACTCATATCGTAATAATATCAGCCAGACATTCTTCGGAGAGTTGAATGACGGTCTTAAACGCTCCCCAGCTGCGCACCCGGGTAACCCTGGTATTTATCCTAACCATTGTGGTCATCGGTCTGATTGTTTCAGCGGTGGCTTTTGGGGCGTTATTGCGCACCTATATGGCAGCAAGTTTAGAGCAACACAAGCAGCACCTGCTCAGCAAGCAAAAATCTCTGGGGTACTGTCTTGAACACCTGGGTGAGCAAGCTACTCAGATCCACAGTTGCAGCCTGTGCTCCATCATGCTCGACGCTTACAGTGAAAACCTTCTGAGCCTCGAAGATCTGGAACAAGATAACACAAAAAATCTAGCCCGGGCATTAAAGCAATCGAAGATGATTGAGGGGATCATCCGCACTGACTTACAGGGCAACGTCATTGCACGCGTGGGTTCCGTGTCTGCGCGCGAAACCTGGCCTTATATCCCCGGGAATAACACCATGGCAGCGGATCCTCCGGAAACTGTGGTGTATTCCAGTATTATATCTGACCTTGACACGCTGCGTATTATCGCCGTGAGCCCTATTTTCATAAACGATGAAATTTTAGGCTACGATATTCTCTTTTTTTCCCCGCTGCATTTTCTCGAGATCCTGCATGATCCTTCAGTAGAAGCCTCGGCGCTGTTTCACCCTCACAGCGATACTGCCATAGTATGGGCTGACTACATATATAGTGATAATTCGGATAAAAGCCCGCCAGAAACCCACGCCAGCGTCAAACAAATCATCGCCGATTTACAGCCACACACAGACAATAGCAGTGTACAGGAATGGCCCCAGACGTCCAATGGGGAAGAACTCCAATTCATCTATGCACCCATACCCGGAAGCGAATGGTACATCGGCAGCTACATTGAAGAAAAGATGTCATTTAGCAACATGTTGCGACAGCACATTTCGATACTTGTCGTAATATCCGGGCTCGCATGTGCGGGTGGAGTTCTGTGTTACCTGGCTCTACGTCCCCTCACACGCGGATTTGTGACCCTGACCGGGAGGCTGGAGCAAACAAATGCGAACCTCAACGAGGAAATCAGTGAGAGGCGCCAGATGGAGGCGGAGCTGCGTCTGAGTGAAGAGCAGTGGGCCAACACCTTTGCCTCCATCGAAGATGCCATTTTTGTCCTCGACGCAGAAGGACATATAAACAAACAAAACAGCGCCGCGCGTAGATTGTGCTCTGCCTATAGCAGTACGGGCAGTTTCAGCAGGGACTTTCTCCCCGAAGATGGAGAACCATCGGCTCTATTCAAAAAAATGCTGGCGCAGAACAACAGCATCAAACAAACGATAGATGCTCCGTCCGGATCCACATTCCGCATTACATTGACGCCTATCACGATAAATCAGCGCATTATCGGCGCGGTACATCTGGTGCGGGATATAACTGATGAAACCCGGGGCGAGAAGATAAAAAGTGAAATGCTTGCCGCGGTAAGCCATGAGATCCGTACCCCGGTTACCGCGATAACGGGTTTTGTCGAGTTTATGCAGAATAACGAGGTTACCCGGGAACAGCGGCAGGAATATCTGCAGATTATACATCGAGAAATGTGTCGTATGAGTGAGTTAATGAACGACTTTCTCGACCTGCAACGTCTGCAGTCATCCATGCAGGAGTACAACTTTGTCGAGGCGGATGTAGCAGAACTGGTTCGCGAAAGCGCCGGTATCTACGAAATGGCGCTTCACAAACACACGCTTGACATACAGGTTCCGGAACAGTTACCCCCCATTCATGTCGACGCCGGTCGAATGGTGCGGGTTTTTTCGAATCTGATCTCCAATGCAATCAAATACTCGCCCGAGGGGGGAACCATAACCATTGGAGCGCGCAGCACCAAGCGCAGCATTTTCATCTGGGTACAGGATGAGGGGATCGGCATTCCGCCCCAGAGCCAAAGCAAGGTGTTCAATCGATTCTACCGGGTTAATGACGGTGATCGGCGTATTGCCGGGGGATTAGGTCTTGGCCTCGCCCTCGTAAAAGAGATCGTTGAATCCCACAACGGCAGGGTTTGGGTTGAAAGCAAAGTTGAGCAAGGAAGCGCTTTTTTTGTGGAGCTACCGCGTACCTGATATTACTTGCAACAGTACTAATCAATATATTTATCAGTTGTGCTCGCGCGTCTTGCTGAATTCCACCTCGGGCCACTGCTCTATGGTGTGCTGCAGACGCCATTCACTTGAGGCAAGAAAGGTGAGGTTTTCTTCCGCATCATACGCCAGATTGGATTGGCATTTCTTTTCAAAATCCGCAAGCATACCTTTATCGGCACACTCAATCCAGCGCGCTGTGGCGTACTCAACCGCTTCATAGACAGCGTCTACCTTGTACTCCACGCGCAGGCGCTCCATAATCACATCAAACTGCAGAACCCCCACGGCCCCGAGAATATATTCACTTCCGCGCAGCGGGCGAAAGAGTTGCACCGCCCCTTCTTCAGCAAGTTGCGTAAGTCCTTTGTCCAGCTGTTTGGTTTTGAGCGGATTCTTGAGGCGCACGCGTCGGAAGTGCTCCGGCGCAAAGCTGGGGATACCGATGAATTTCAGCGGTTCCTTGAGGGTGAAGGTGTCGCCGATCTTGATGGTGCCGTGGTTGTGAATACCGATGATATCCCCGGCATACGCCTCTTCTACATGGCTGCGATCCTGCGCCATGAAGATAGTGGCATTAGCTACGTTGATATCCTTGCCGATGCGGTGATGGCGCATTTTCATGCCCCGCTCAAATTTTCCGGAACAGATGCGTAAAAACGCGATACGATCCCGATGCGCCGGATCCATATTCGCCTGAATTTTGAAGACGAACCCACTGAAATCCTCTTCGAGGGGGTCAACCATGCGGGTCGTGGTCTCACGTGGCACCGGAGGAGGAGCGAGCTCCACAAACGCATCGAGCATCTCCTGCACACCGAAATTATTCACCGCACTACCGAAAAACACCGGGGTCTGGGTGCCGTTAAGATAATCATCCAGATCAAAGGGGGTCGCAGCACCCTCAAGAAGCTCAATATCCTCACGTAATTCATCAGCCTGATCCCCCAACAGTTCATCGAGGCGCGGATCAGCGAGATCCTCGATGGTGATCCCTTCGCTGAGACGATCCTTGGCATGCCCGGAGAACAGATGAAGAGATTTTTTATACAGATTATAGGTGCCTTTAAACCGCTTCCCCATCCCGATAGGCCAGGATAAGGGGGCACATTCAATCTGGAGGGTCTCTTCGATATCGGAAAGGATATCCAAGGGTGCGAGGCCTTCATGGTCAAGCTTGTTGATGAAGGTGATGATGGGGGTATTGCGCATCCGACAAACCTCCATCAGCTTACGCGTCTGAGTTTCCACCCCCTTGGCACTGTCGATAACCATCAGCGCACTATCCACCGCGGTAAGAACCCGATAAGTATCCTCGGAAAAATCCTGGTGCCCCGGGGTATCGAGGAGATTTATTTCGTAATCGCGATAGTTGAACTTCATCACCGAGGAGGTAACGGAAATACCGCGATCCTGCTCCATCGCCATCCAATCACTCGTGGCATGGCGTGAGGCCTTGCGCGCTTTGATAGCACCAGCCATCTGAATCGCCCCACCGTAAAGGAGAAGTTTTTCCGTAAGGGTGGTTTTGCCCGCGTCGGGATGGCTGATGATCCCGAAAGTGCGCCGGCGATCAACCTCTCTCTGGTATGTTTTTTGCAGATTTTTTCCATCAGTTGAATGGACGTCTGGGTGTCCGTTTTCTCCCTTTGACGCTATCTCATCGGAAAGAGAGATGTCGGGTTGCGAAGTTGTAGCCATACATTACACCTTTACACTTTGATTTTACTGGAGCTATCGCCATATCTGTTGTATACCGGTGGGGCTAATGGATCGTCACCTGACGTATAACAGCCAACCCAAAAGGATCCCGGCACGGAACCTGCCGGACTGAGTATCCACACATAGATACGGTCCAAGGTCGGTTCGTGACTATGTGCCAACAATGAAAAATAGCCCAAGCAACATAACGGGTCAACCGCAAACCGCTTTTTCTACCCGATATGACAAAGACAAACAACCTACAGATCAAACATTCGCACTAAATTAAAGGGAATAGTTATGCTTAAATCACTGCGGATCCGCACCAAGCTGTTTCTATCGTTCATCTGCCTGCTCCTGCTTATAGTCGGAGTAAGCGTAGTCGGCAAACTGGCTATGGACAACAGCGCCCAGAGCTCTGCCAACCTCCAGGCTGTAACTGCGGTTGAAGCGCTATTCAATCAGGCTCGTGTGGCTGAAAAGAGCTTTGCCACCAGGTCGACCAATGCCTTTGCCGAGTCAGTTCGGCAGAATATCCACGAACTTAAAAACGCTACAGATACACTGGACCGGGATCTAACACAGCAAGATGCGAGCAACGCCAACAGACAGGTACAACGCTACGCAAGCGAGTATCTGGAAGCGTTCAATGCCTATGCTGCCAAGAGTCAGGCCCGCGAAGAGGCGATGGAGCAGATGAAAACTGCGTCAAATGGCGCGTTCGAACAGGTTAAACTGCTCCAGGATGCCCTGAACACCCAGCTTCTCGACACCATCGAGTCGCGCGACTTTTTTGAAGATGCGTTTGATTACGAAGATGCCCTCGCAACCATTATGTCCCGAGCGGGGCAGACCCAGACCATTAACCTTCTGTTTTTGAATGCGCGTAAATTTGAGAAAGAACACATTATCTCAGCGGATGAAAAGTTTTTACAGCGTGCGCGTCAGTGCATCGAAGGGATGCGGGGACTGCTCTCGGATCTGATTTTTGAGCTCGAGAGTGATTCACTCATCGAACGGGCGGAAGAAGCGCAGACGAATCTGGAAGTATACAGCGAAAATTTTGAGCAACACGCTGCTCTGATGGCAGACCAACAGCGCCTGAGTTCAACCATGGAGGAAAAAGCCAGTGGGGCCAAAAAGGCCTGTTCCAGCGCAGTAGCCACCATAGAAGCGAGCAACATCTCCAGCATTGACCTGTCACAGACCATGCTGCTGGGAATAACTATTGCCGCCATGATCATCGGAATTCTCTTTGCCATCACCATCTCGCGCGGGATTGCGATTCCGCTGGGCAAAACCGTGGATATGATCAACAATCTCGCTCACGGACATCTGGATCAGCGCCTCAACCTTGACCGAGAAGATGAAATCGGCACCCTTGCATCCACCATGGATTCCTTTGCCGACAGCCTTGAGCGCGAAGTGGTGGAACCACTCAATCAACTCGCTCATGGGGATCTGAGCTTCAGTGTTACCCCTTACGACAGCAATGACCGCCTGCGCATGGCGCTGCAAAAACTCGGCACCGATCTCAACAACATCATGCTCGACATTCAGGTCTCCGGCACCCAGATAAGTCAGGGGTCTAGTCAGGTGGCAGACTCGAGTCAGTCACTGTCACAGGGGGCTACAGAGCAGGCCAGTTCGCTGGAACAGATCAGCAGTTCCCTGCACGAAGTATCTGATCAGACCAAACACAACGCAGAATCATCCAAAGAAGCCAGCAGCCTTACAGATCAGGTACACAGCGATGCCACAAGCGGCACCGAACATATGCAACAGCTCAACGAAGCAATGGGGGACATAACTAAGGCAAGTCGAGATATCTCCAATATCATCAAAGCGATCGATGAGATCGCCTTCCAGACCAACCTGCTCGCATTGAATGCTGCGGTTGAAGCCGCGCGCGCCGGACAGCACGGTAAAGGCTTTGCCGTAGTCGCAGAAGAGGTACGCAACCTCGCTGGCCGGAGTGCAAAGGCCGCGCGTGAAACCACTGAGCTTATCCAGGGATCTGTAAATAAAGCGGATTACGGCGCCGCTGTAGCGGAGAAGACCAGGCAGTCACTGGATAAGATTGTCAATGGAGCCACTAAGGCTTCAACCCTTGTAGCGGAAATCTCTACCGCAAGTACTGAACAGGCGGAAGCGATAAATCAGATCAATATCGGGGTATCGCAGATTGACGATGTGACCCAACAGAATACTTCCAATGTGGAGCAGACTGCGGCTGCAGCCACCCAGCTCAGCAGCCAGGCCGAGAATCTACAGCAGATGCTGGGTCGCTTTGTATTAAAACAGCAGGGGGCAGATCCATTTGAGCGGTCCGATTTCGGTGAGGACAACCCACAACCACGCCTGGAACAACATACATATGGGGACACCTCGAGCGGAGACTATGCGGGCACTTGGGGCAGCCGCTCAGAAGAGGACCCTGCACAAATCGCCCTCGACGACACCCCTATCAAGTTTTAAGTCTGGGGGCACAGCTTCCCCAATAAAAAGTCCCCGCCCTTTTGATACAAGGTGCGGGGACTTTTTATTGGGGAACTTCAGATACTGGTTATTTCAGCACATCCATCACCTGCTGTGCTGCTTTACGTGCATTGGCTACACAGTCATTTAGCCCGATCCCCCTGTATGCATTACCCGTAAGGACGATAGCCGGGTGCTGTGCCAGCTCCTTTTCAATAGAATCGAGGCGCTGTGCATGTCCCACCACATATTGTGGGATGGCTCGCTTATGACGAAAGATGCGCACAAACTCCGGCACACTGGTAATCCCCATGATTCGCTCGAGATCTGCCTGCACCAGAACCTGCACCTGTTCATCAGTGAGCTGCACCGCATCGGGATTGGTAGCTCCACCCATCATAGAGCGCAACAGCACCTTCCCCTCGCCAGCGCGATGCGTAAAGATACTCGAATCCCACAGGGTTCCCAATACGGAGCAGTGTTCCTCGCGTGGGATCAGATATCCAAATCCATTAAGATCGCAGGAGATATCATCCTCATCATAGCCAAAGCACACCACATTCATGGGCGCATACGGGATCTCTGCGAGCAGGCGGGATGCGCCAGGCACCATCTCCGCCAGCATTGCTGCTGCAGCATACGCCGGAGCTGCACTAACCACCGCATCGGCTTCCAGTGGTTCCCCACTGTCGAGTTCAACCCTGTAACCTCCGCCATCTGCAGACTTCACCCGGGTAACGGAACTGCCGGTGATGCTCTTGCCCTTCACCTGCTGATGCAGACTGTCCACCAGCTCCTGAATACCGGCGTCAAATGAGGTAAGAACCCCTCCGGGCCCCGCAGCGCTAGCAACCTGCTTGCCCTCTTTTTTCTCCCTGCGCTTCTGGCGTGCCATCTTGATCATGGCGCGCAGCAGACCGCCGTAGGTCCGCTCGAGATCGACAATACGCGGAAAGCAACTCTTTACGCTCATGGTCTCGGGATCGCCCGCAAAAATACCCCCGGCCATGGGAGCTATAAGCTTGTTGAGCGCTTCGGGCCCTAGACGTCGGCGCCCGAAATCTGCCAGGGTTTCATCTTCAGCAGACTTTTTTGCCGGCACCGCAATCTCACCCACAAGGCGCATCTTACCAAACCAGCTCAAGAGCTGCGAGCGCAGAAACATCAGTCCGTTTTCCGGCAGTTGATGCAGCTGCTTATCCGCATACACAAAGCGCTTGCGCGCATTATCGTTAGAACGCTGCAACTTGTCCGTTATGCCCAGCTGTTCACATAACTCCAGGGTAGCAGGCTTGTTATCCAGAAATCCATTAGGCCCCCATTCGCACAGATAACCATGGTCCTGGATACTCCAGATCTTGCCTCCACAGCGCAGTTCTTTTTCGACAATGGTTACCTCCAGCTCAAGGTTTTCTTTCGCTGCAAGTTGTTCCAACGCAAATGCGGTACACAGCCCGGAGATTCCAGCCCCGGCAATAACCACTTTCTTCATAGACCCCCTCTTGAAATGCAAGGCAATAACGTAAGCTACATATTTCAACCTTAACCCTGCTGCTCCCGCAGAAAGTATCGAATACTACGATTCAGCAAAGTTGACCCGATAACACACGGACATTGATCGAACATTTTAACTATCTGATTTTACACCAACCTTGACGCTGTACAATTGAGTTACTATAGTAACACGCACAGGGAATAAATTTCTATTTTGATGTGACACAGGAGCCGATTATGGCAAAAGACTACTATGCAAGCCTGGGGGTGTCGAAAGATGCCTCAGAGCAGGAAATAAAAAAAGCGTACCGAAAACTGGCTGTTAAATACCATCCGGATAAGAATCCCGATGACGCCCAGGCTGAAGATCGTTTCAAGGAGATCTCAGAAGCATATGCGGTATTGAGCGATCCGGAAAAACGCCGCAACTACGATCAGTTCGGTGACGACAGCTTCCACGAGCAATACTCGCAGGAGGATATCTTCCGTGGCACCAACTTCAACGATATCTTCCGCGATTTCGGCATGGGCGGTGGAGGCGGTGAAGATATCTTCAGTCAACTCTTCGGCAATGCGGGGGGAGGAGCCGGTGGGTTTCGCCAGCAGCGCAGCCTCAAGGGGCAGAACTATGTGATGAAGATATCGATACCTTTCAGTCAGGCGGTCCTGGGTGGCGAGCGCTCAGTGCACTTCCGCCACGATGGACGCGATGAGCATATCCAGGTACGCATCCCTGCAGGGGTGGAGCACGGACAGAAACTGCGCGTATCCGGCAAAGGCGCCCCCGCACCCCAGCAGGGGGGGAAACCCGGTGATCTACTACTCGAACTCCAGGTGGAAAAGGATCCGCGTTTCACCCGCGAGGGTTCAGACCTGCATCAGAGCATTACCGTGCCATTCAGCCGTGCATGCCTGGGAGGCACCGCTACGGTACAGACCCTTCAGGAAAGCAAACGGATCAAGATTCCTGCCGGAACCGCAAGCGGGAGCAAGATCCGCCTTAAGGGCTTCGGTGTACCTGCACACGGAAAATCGCCCGCAGGTGATCTGTATGTAGCCATCCGCATTGAGGTGCCGAAGAAGCTCAATGAAAAACAGAAGGAAGCAGTTGAGCATCTTAAGGAATTGGGGCTGTAATTGTATGGGCACGGCATGCCGTGCCCCTTAATTACTTACATCCCTCCGCGCTCCTGCACCAGGCTTACCAGCGCATGGATAAAGGACTCGCGCGCATTCAGCGCCGGCACCCGGTCAAACCAGGTCACTCCATGATTCTCGGCATGCTCACGAAACTCCACATCCACCTCTTCCAGGGTTTCGATATGATCCGAGACAAAGGATACCGGCACTACAAGTAACGCGCGTTTTTCCTCCCCCGCTTTTGCAATAAGTTCCAGAGTATCCGGGCTCATCCACTTCACCGGCCCGCTGCGGCTCTGATAGCCGATCTCCCACGGTAGATCTCCTACGCGCTCCATCACTCCGGCGACGGTCTGCTCCACATGCTTCTGATATAGATCTCCGCGATCGATAAACTTCTGCGGCAATGCATGCGCGGAAAACAGCAGAGTCGGTGGTGGTGCATTTTCCTGTACCTCCACCCGTTCCAGTCCTTCCCTGACACACTCCGCGAGCGCATCCAGATAGGGGGGCCAGTCGTACCAGCTCTCAATATAGGTGCATTTCAGCTCTGGATAGACCTGCGCCTGAACCTGCTGAAAATCCTTCACGCTACTGCCCGTGGTCGCCCTGGTATAGTGTGGATACATGGAGAGCACTACCGCCTGCTCAATCCCATCCTGCCGCATGCGCACAAGGGTTTCATCAGCGCGAGGGGCCCAGTAACGCATCGCCACATACGGATGCCAGTTGTCCCCCAGCTGTGCCGCACTCTTTTCCGCCTGAAGCGCAGTCCAGTGCAACAGCGGGGTCTTCCCGCCGATACGCCGGTAGTTTTCGCGGACCGACTTCGCGCGGAAATGGGAAATCAGGCGTGCAAAGGGTTTCTGCAGCACCGCTCCCAGAGGTAGCTGGATCAGATCCCGATCCGCAAACAGATTATACAGAAACGGCTCCACCGCTTCGATGGAATCCGGGCCACCCATGTTGAGCAAAACCAGTGCGGTTTTCTTTGCTTCCACCATTCACCTCCAGGTTGAGGGTAACAAAAAAAGCGAAGCCGGTTCACGGCGTATTGCTCTTGCCCCGGCTTCGCTTGGATATTCAGATAGCGTACTGCATAGCTACTTGCTGCTCAGGCGATGCACCGCATCCACCATGAAGATGGCGTTTTCCGGTGGCACCGTGGGGAGAATACCGTGACCGAGGTTGAAGATAAACCCGGGACGCCCGGCATTTTCATCCAGAATGCGTTGCACCTCGTTCTCGATGTAGGGCTGAGGGGCATACAGCACTGTGGGGTCGAGATTCCCCTGCACCGCTACATCATCCCCGAGCAGATCGCGCGCCTTGCCCAGATTTACATGCCAGTCAAGGCCGATCACGTCACTGCCCGCTTCCTTGACCAACTCCAACATGGTGCCGGAGTTCTTCACAAAGTACAGGATGGGTACTCCGCGCCCTTTGAGGCTTGCAATCAGCTTCTGAGCATACGGGAGCACATAGCGCTCAAAGTCATGCGGCGCCACGAGTCCACCCCAGGTGTCAAAGATCTGGATCGCCTGCGCACCGGCATCAATCTGCATCTGCAGGTAGCGGCTGTCGAGATCGGTGATCTTCTCCATCAGGGCATGGTAGAGCTCGGTATCCCCGTACATGATCTGCTTCAGGCTCGCAAAATCCTTGCTCCCCTTCCCTTCAACCATGTAACACGCCAGGGTAAAAGGGGCGCCGCCGAAACCGATCAAGGGCACACGCCCCTCAAACGCCTTGCGCAAACGCCCGATAATATCGGGGATAAACGGCAGAGCCTCAGCCATATCCTCCGGCACCTTGAGGGCATCCACATCCGCGCGTGTCCGCACCGGATTCGCAAATTCCGGCGCGGGATTGAAGTCCAGCTGCATCCCCATAGGCTCCACAGCGGTGAGGATGTCGGAAAACATAATCGCGGCATCGGCGTTGAGGATGTCGATGGGCTGGATGGTAACCTCAGCTGCACGTGCGGGATCCTTGCAAAGATCGAGGAATGTGCCCTCCCCCTTGGAACGCACTTCGCGATACTGAGGCAGATAGCGCCCCGCCTGACGCATGAGCCATACCGGCACCTGATCCACCGGCTCGCACCGGCACGCTTTGAGGAAATTGTATTCTGTAGACATAGATGGAATCCTTTTTTATTTATGTGGATGTTTTTTAGATCCGAAGGGCGCATGCAATGCGCCCCTACATATATTATTTAATTCTGTTGTACGGCTTCCTGCTCCATGCGCTTACGGGTGCGCGCCGGGATGTAGTTGCAGAACGGCTCTTCGGCCATGTAGTCGCCATGCACCGCATCCGCGCGCGCGCGGCACCCGCCGCAGACATTGATATATTCGCACTCACCGCATTTTCCCTTGTATTTGGAAAAATCGCGCAGTTCATTGAACACCTTGGAGTTGAACCACAACTCCTTGAAGGGGATCTGCTTGATATTTCCAACACTGGAGTGGAAGTAGGAACACGGCTTGAGGTTGCCGAAGCAATCGATAAGGCAGATGGACTGGGCTGCGATACATCCCTTACCTCCTCCAGTGGAAAACGAGAGACTGCGGCGCTGGTAATCCACCCCCTGTGACTTAGCCATCTGTGGCGCGATGCGGTAGTAGTGTGGCGCGCAGGTGGGACGCATCAGGATATCGTCCTCGTTCTTCTCCTGCTCGAAATGCCATGCCAGGATATCTTCGTAATCATCCTTGTCCACCAGTTCGCTCATAATATCCTCCCCGCGTCCGGTGGGGACAATCATGAACATGTACCACGCCGTAGCGCCGAGCTCTTTCGCCAGGTGGAAGGTCCCAGCAATATCGTGCTGGTTGCGCTTGGTAAAGGAGGAGTTGATCAGAAACTTGATGCCGTTGCGCCGGAACGTCTCCGCCGCACGGATCACTCCGTCAAACGCCCCCTCGCACTGGCGGAAGTTATCGTGGATCTCGGCAGTGGAACCATCCAATGAGAGGGATACCATTTTGATATCCGCTTCCTTCATCTTCGCACAGATCTCGTCGGTAACCAGGGTGCCATTGGTGGCGATGCACATGCGCAGCCCCTTATCCGTACCGTACTGGGCGATATCAAACAGATCCGGGCGCATCAGCGGCTCGCCACCCGAAAGTACCAGCACCGGCTTTGACACTTCGCAGATATCGTCGATCATCTTGTACGCTTCTTCGGTGGTAAAATCGCCTGCCGCCGCCTCCATATCAGAGGAACATCGGCAGTGAACACAGCTTAAGTTACACCGCCGCGTAGACTCCCATGCGATCCACTTCGGAATATACTCTTGTTGTTGAGCCATAAATTATTCTCTCCCAGGGTGATGCAATAATTGACGCTGATAGTATATTAAAAACATGCCCCTGACAAGTTCGTCAGCACCCGTCCATCAGCGCTGATGTCGGGCGAGCCAATCCTGTATCAATCCCGCGGTAGCATCCCAGGCGGAACCGAGGCGCTGGCGCAAAAATATGTGCAACAGGGTATCAAACAACTGCATCCCCTCTTCCAGCACATGCATCCGTTCGTAAAACACCGCCTGCTGTTCATCCTCCATCGCGGCACTCTTGTCAATCTTTACCGCCGGGCATTTGAACGAACCGAACTGAAACAGCTCCCCTTTCAGGGTCACACGCCATTGGTACTCGTATTTATCCAGATAGATGGTGGCTTCCGACATCTCCTTACCCCGCCCCAGGGCGACGCACACCTCTTCAAAGTTGTCCTGCGGCCCGGATACCGTGACCTTCTGCACCCCTTCGTTACCACTACCGGCGAGTACCATGCGCTCATCCAGCCAGGAGCGAAACGGCTCTCCCTTTGCCGCCGGACCGGGACATTCAACCTGGTACGCCGAATCGCTGTTGGTAGTCTGATACATAAGCCAGAGGAGAAATTCGTGCCCCAGCCACGCGTTCTGCTCAATCTGCTGGGTTACCGGCGCCTCCACATCCGCTGTAAGGGTCTGCTCCAGCAGCGGGGCATACTCATCCCCCACCACAGCACGGGCGCGCGCCGCCGGGTGACGCACCACAAGGCGCAATCCTGGAAAACTTTTGCTGAACAGGTCCACCACATCATCAATGGCGCGCTTGCTCGTACTCGCAAACAGCACCTGATCCTTATGCGTATCCCAGAGCATATCCATCACCGTGGGGACCGGGAGTACTTTTATGAGCAGACGGGTGCGCACCAACTCCTTGAACTCGTCATTCTTATCCTTGGGCACGCGCTGAAAGGTGGGATTCTGCTGGAGAAACTTCTCCTGTTCCCGCTTTAACTCCCCCTTTACCAGCGCCGCAGGGAGACGGCGCTGATCCCGCCGCAGCGAAAAGGTGACATAGTTCTCGCGCCACCAAGCTCCGGGAGCGGTAAAATCGCGCGCCTGGAAGTCATCCAGTTCCACCCAGCCCAGTGAAAGCTCCTCGCTGCTGTTTTCAATAGAGCTGAAGGCGTGTTGCTTCAGCTGTGTTTCGATCCAGGGGATCAGCTCCTGTTGCGGCATCTCTCCCACCACATCAAACACGGTCAGACTAACGGTATTGGACAGTAACCCCATAAACCTATGTACTCCTTAAAAACGTTGCTATGTAAACGTGCGTTGCGCACCTTTTCAGACAAATACAATCGGAGTATACCCCTGCACAGTGCAGGGCTCCGGAAGAGGTTTGACTACCATGTGCCGCGCTGTGGCGTCAAGCAAATGCGCCGCTCTGGCGCAACAGAACTACTACCAATATGCCCTGAACCTGGGCATATGCCTTACCCCTGAGCAGCGACCGCTCGAGGACCTGCTTCGATCTGCCCTCGCCTTGAATAAGCCCTTTATCGCGGCGCATTTGCTTGACTCTGCCACCCCGGCACTGGAGCCGGAACAGGAAACAATATGGCGCTCTCTCATCGCTCTTTCGGACCATCAGTATAAAGAGCATACAAATTCTGCCGCCACGCCTTCCTCCCAACATAGCTCTTCAGATGAAGAACGCCAGCACATGGAGTGGCTAACATTCATCCACAGGTGTCTGAGTCTCAAACATCTCGCGGATCCTGAAGAGCAGCTTGAGCAATGGGGCGAGACCCATAAAGATATCCCCTCACCGCGACGCTGGGAATCGGGCCACGAACTGTGGCATGCCTATGCGCGTAGGCTTGATCTGGATCTTCCCTCCCAGGGTTCGCGGA
>JAWOFA010000157.1:0-5678 GCA_046482505.1 Desulfuromonadaceae bacterium
TGCTGGGTGTATTCCGCATCCTTGCTGTGTCCACCGGGCGCGGTGCACGAGCCCGCGCTCATGTGGGTGATCCCCAGGGGCATAAGGTTGTCGCGCAGGGCGGCACTTTCGCGCGTGGAGAGGTACAGCCCTGCATCGGGCATAAGCAGGCGCATGGCGCACACCATCTGCACCAGTTGCGCATCGCTGACAATCTCGAGCGGAGCGAAGCCGCCATCCGCAGGACGGATACGCGGGAAGGAGATACTCACCTGGCTGCGCCAGTAGTGTTTTGCCAGATATTGCGCATGGAGCCCGGTGTAAAAGGCCTCGCGCACAAAATCGCCCAACCCGAGGAGGGCACCGATACCGATGCGGCGCATCCCCGCTTTTCCGGCGCGATCCGGAGCTTCGAGGCGGTAGTTGTAGTCGCGCTTTTTCCCGTAGGGATGGAGCTCGGCGTAGAGTTCCGGATTGTAGGTCTCCTGATACAGAGTCAGTCCATCCACCCCGGCTTCGATAACCTGGGCATAGCCGTCCGTATCCATGGGGTAGACCTCAATACTGATAGAACTGAACAGGGGTTTGATACGCTTAATCGCCTCCACCAGATATTTATTGTCCTCCAGCTTGGACGCTTCGCCGGTGAGGAGGAGGATATGCCGGAAGCCGTAGTTGTGGATGATGCGCGCTTCCTTTTCGATCTCCTCCATGCTCAGGGTTGCACGCGGAATCTTGTTACTCGCGTTGAAGCCGCAGTATTTGCATCCGTTGCTGCACTCGTTGGAGAGGTACATGGGGGTATACAGGTAGATGTTGTTGCCGAAGCGCTGGCGCGTGATCTGGTGGGAGCGCTGCGCCATGGGTTCCAGATAATCCTGCGCCGCCGGGGAGATCAGTGCCATAAAGTCACGCATATCCGGGCGCTCGGTCTTCAGGGCGCGCTCCACCTGAGCCGCTGTGGAGGCGTTGATCTGCTCCAGAACCTCTTCTCTGGGGTATTGAGCTATCACATCACTGAATGTCATCTTATTCGTCCCTCAAGAATCCGGTCAACGGGCTGGAGGCGTGCGCCCGGCTTTCCTGTTTGCCCAACCCGGCGAGGAAACCTTCGCGTCCGGCCTCTACCCCTTTGGCGAACGCCGCCGCCATTGCCGCCGGATCAGCCGCCACGGCGAGAGCGGTATTCACCAGCACCGCGTCTGCGCCCATCTCCATCGCTTCCGCCGCATGGGAGGGCGCACCCAGACCTGCATCCACCACCACCGGAACAATCGCCTGCTCGATAATGATGGCGATGTTGTCGCGGGTGCGGATCCCCTTGTTTGTGCCGATGGGGGCGCCCAGGGGCATCACTGTAGCGGTGCCTGCCTCCTGCAGGTGTTTGGCGAGTACCGGATCGGCGTTGATATACGGGAGTACTACAAACCCGTCCTTGACCAGGATCTCCGCCGCCTTCAGGGTTTCGATAGGATCGGGGAGGAGATAATACGGATCCGGGGTCACTTCGAGCTTCACCCAGGGCTCGCAGCCCGCCGCACGTGCGAGGCGTGCGAGGCGTACCGCCTCTTCCGCATCCCGCGCCCCGCTGGTGTTGGGCAGGAGCAGGTGACGCTTCGGGTCGATATGGTTGAGCATATCGTCCTCGGGATTGTCGATATCCACGCGCCGCAGCGCTACGGTGACAATTTCGCTCCCTGACGCATCCAGCGCCGCAGCCATAGCCGCATTGGAGGAGAATTTTCCGGTCCCTACCATCAGGCGCGAGCGAAACGAACGCCCGGCAATAACAAGTTCATCCATGCTGTTCCTAGTCCTTTCAAAAAGACGCCGATATTGGCGCCGTATGTATCCATGTGCGAAAATGTAGCTTAGGATTACTTTACAATCCTGTCTATCCTCCTCCGACAAAGTTGACAATCTCCACCTGATCGTCGCCGTGTAACTCTGTGGTGTCAAAGTCGGGACGCAGTACGATATTACGGTTGTGCTCCACCGCCACCTGTTCTGCTTTCAGGTTCAGCTCTTGGAGGAGTTGGGCTATGGTGCAGCCGGGCTCAAGGTTGCGCTTTTTTCCGTTAACCTTTATGTGCATATAATCTCACCTGTATATGTGTGAATATCGTATGTATACTTAAAAACCATCCGCTTCAGTGCTTGATACCCTCAGGATACTTTATCCTCCTGCTGTTGCACAATCTTCCACCGGATTCAGCCCCAGCAGCAGACGTATTACCGCGTGCGCCTGATGGTTTGCCGCCACTGCAACGCGGGAAGCGCACAGACTCCCTCTCTCTTCAACTCCATTGGTGCCATCCCCGCACACATACAGATTAGCGAAGGGATGGGTCGTGGTTATGCTGTTGACACTGTCAAACCCTGCCATGCCCGATGCCGCTACCAGCGGGCGTTCAGGGTAGCGTTGCAGCCAGCTCTGCACCAGATCAGCTTTCGCCTCGGCGCCGTCAAAGGCCTCTACCAAAATCTGAGCGGCGCCAAACAGCGCTGCGGTGTTGCTGCTCTCTACCCGGATATGGTGTGTTTTTAGCTGTATCTGCGGATTGATACGGTACAGGGTGTGTGCGAGCGCCTCCACCTTGGGCTGATCGAGTTGGTCAATGAAATACTGTTGCCGATGCAGGTTGGAGAGCTCCACCACGTCTTGATCTGCAATAATCAGGTGACCCACTCCCGCACGTGCCAATGCTATGCTGATATTGGAGCCCAGGCCACCCGCTCCTGCAATTCCGACACATGCCTGCTGCAGGCGCTGCTGCACTTCAGTGCCGTGGCGCTCACTCAGCACCGCATCGAAGCGGGCAGGGGTGTAGTTGATATCGGAACCCAGAAAGCTGACTCTGTCGCCGGATTTCAATAGCCTGGTATCGGTGCTTAACTCCCCATTAACCAGAGTGACGGCGGTATCATCCCTGAGATTTGCACGCAGCTGCGCAACATCTGTTCCGGGAGTAATGGTGTATGTACATTCGTTGACTGTGATCTGCATTTGCACCTGTTTTTGTCGTTGGATAAAGCCGGGTGTTCCCAAGAGCAGATGTGCAGGGAAAGAAAAAACGTAGGGCGAGAACCTGGAATGGAAATTTGGCGCGACCGCAAACAAAAACAGGGTCGCAGTAACGACCCTGGTGCAGGGCAACTGGTGCCCGGACACGTGCCGCTTTCCTACGCCGGTATAACCCGGATCAGGTTCTAAGGGTCGTCCGTCTAATCGGACTCTCAGTTGAAAACAACTCCCCCAGGGCATCTGCTTGTATGCTGAACTTAACAGCCCGCAAGTGCCTAAGTCAACGGCATATTGTTCTTTTCATACATTGGCAGCGGCTGGGAGAGTATAAAACAGAGCGCCGTTGGTTTTTTTGTGCAAAACTAGTAGTATGAAAGCTCTAGAATGCAGGTAGGTGCCACGCTGGCACGTTATGCACGTTTATAATATATGCACCAATACACTACAGTGGGGTTGATATGAGTATTTCCGAACGCTATCGGCAGCTTGTTGCCGATCTGGTTGCAACGGTAAAGCAGATTGAAGATGAGAACGCCTCTGCCCGCGCTTTAAAGGTGCTGCGCAACGGGGTTAAATTGCTCAAAGAGCAGGAGGAGTCGATAGGGGAGATCCCGCGGATGCGCATAGAAGAACATCTATCCCCCATCCTGCTTGATGCGCACAATCTCCTCGACCGCGCGCGTCTGTTGCTTGTAGAGGACGAGGCGGAAACCTCAGCCGACAGAGTATGGGACATTCAGCAGATGCTGTATCGTCTCTTAAACGATCTGTAGTCCGCAGTGGTTATCTGGCGGCGTTCTGGTAGAATCAAAGAGACAGTAAGCAATTAACCCGTCACAGGAGGCATATATGGCACTCGGGAAAACATGGTACGAGGTAGACGCTGCAGCAGAAAAGTATGGTATCAAGACGAGCAAGTTGCTCTTCTGGGTAGATGAGGGTCTGGTGCGCTGCGAACGTGAGGGAAATGAAGTCAAGACGGTGAACATTGATGATGTGCGCCTCATGGTCGGCGGAGAGCGGAGCGAAGAGCAGTAGGGGTTAGGAACAGATGTTATGGAATGTTATGATGTAGCAGTGATTGGCGGCGGCATTGTCGGAGCCGCGACCGCCAAAGCCCTCACTGAACAGTCTCCGGGAACGCGAGTAGTTATCCTGGAAAAGGAAGCACATCTGGCCGCACACCAGACCGGGAACAACAGCGGGGTTATCCACTCCGGTCTGTATTATCGTCCCGGCTCTCTCAAAGCACGCAACTGCACCGAGGGGCGTGAAGCCCTGTACGATTTTTGCGCCGCCGAAGAGATAGCCCATGAACGCTGCGGTAAGATTGTGGTTGCGGTGGATGAAGAGCAACTCCCGGCACTGGATGAGCTGGAACGGCGCGGGAGTGAGAACGGTCTAAGCGGCATAACCCGTCTCGATGCCTCCGATCTGCGCACCTATGAACCTCATGTAAGTGGCATTGCCGGACTTCACGTGCCCCAGACCGGTATTGTCGACTACTCAGCCGTCACCCGGGCTTTTGCCGCCAGAGTAGAGCAGGGGGGCGGTACCATCATGACCCACGCAGAGGTGCAGCGCGTGGAGCAGCGTGAATCCGGCTTTCTACTTTACACTGCGGCAGGTGCGGTTGAAACACGCTTTATCGTCAACTGCGCCGGACTCCACAGCGATCGTGTTGCATCCATGTGCGGCATAGATCCGGAAGTAAAGATTGTCCCCTTTCGCGGCGAGTACTACAAACTCCGTCCCGAACAGCGCCACATGGTGCAGAATCTCATATATCCGGTGCCGGATCCGAAGTTCCCCTTTCTGGGGGTGCATTTTACCCGTATGATCGACGGCGGGGTAGAGGCGGGGCCCAATGCAGTTCTGGCATTTAAACGCGAGGGCTATAAGCTGTGGGATTTCAGCCTGCGTGATATGCTGGATACCCTGAAGTTCCCCGGTTTTTCCCGTCTTGCGCTGCGCTACTGGCGAGTGGGGATGGGAGAATACAGCCGCTCTCTGAGCAAAACCCAGATGCTGCGCGATCTGCGTACCCTGATCCCCGGGATCAAGGCCGAAGATATCTATCGCGATGGTGCCGGGGTGCGAGCCCAGGCTGTAGCGCGGGATGGCTCACTCCTCGATGATTTCTGCATCCGCGAAGGGGAGGGGATGGTGCATGTCCTCAACGCCCCGTCCCCCGCAGCTACCGCCTCTCTAAGCATCGGCGCCGAAGTAGCCCAGACCGCGCTGGAGCATTTTTCTATCTGAAATGTAGGGGCGCTGCTTGCCGCGCCCGTGTTTGCGACGCAACACCGTGGATCAGGGCGCAGCAAGCAGAGCCCCTACATCTATATACAACGGATTATCCCTCCGTCCTACGTCCACCCATCCCCTCTAAACGCTGGTGCAGCTCACGCAGGAGATCCTCGGTTTCCTCCCAACTGATACACTTGTCGGTGACAGAAATCCCGTATTTCAGATCAGGTGCAGTATCTATGGGCTGATTGCCACATTCGATATTGCTTTCAATCATCAACGCACGGATGGAGGTGTTCCCCTCTTCGAGCTGATCGAGTACATCGCGTGCTACCACGGGCTGGCGGGTGTGATCCTTGTTGGAATTGGCGTGACTGCAATCCACCATGATAGCGCCGGGGATGTTGCGCTCCCGCAGTTGCTC
>JAWOFA010000074.1:0-17459 GCA_046482505.1 Desulfuromonadaceae bacterium
CCATCTTCCATTTTGGTGATGACCTGATCTTCAAACTCGCTTGAAAGGTTTTCGTCATTCAAGGGATTAGGCGAAGCGAACCTGAATATATATTCAGGATAGATATCCTGGATATAGCGCGCTGTTTCGGTAAGCATCAGAACGCCAACTCCACTTTCCGGGAAATATGCGTCCTCGGGAACAAGTTCTTCAGCTTTGGGACGGATAACATTATGGAGATAGCGTGCTGAACTCGACATAACCGCAGCGAACAAATCTGTCTTTTCCTGTGCTTCGCGCTCAACATCCTTAAGCAGGACATATCCACCGCCGGTAACTGCTATCGCAATTGAAATAACATAGACAACGGCCAACATCACGACAATGCGTTTACGAATAGACAAGTTTTTTAACATTTAGCGCTCCTCAGAGTAACAGTTCAAATCATAAAAAAGACAACATAGACTATCTAATCGTTTCCATGAATTCAGTACGCAATTCCTGTGGCACATCCTTGGCTAACTGATTAACCATATAGGCATAATCATCTGCCGGCATGGGATTGTTTTGGGTGTAATCCAGCTTTTTGAGAATATTCTGCAAAATTACCGCGCCTAAAGGTCCAACCATATCTACATATTTATTTATGGCTATATTCACCTTTGAGGTGGAGATCATCTCTCCTGTAGAGTAATCCTTCTTAAACTCTAAATCATTGCTAACGTTTTTACGCTCACTAGGTTTGAGAATAAGATCTGTTATGGGCTCGGAAAGCTTTTTCTTAGGTAAAAAACCACCAATAAAGCTGACCTCAATCGGATCTTGATTCGAAATAAACTCAAGAATCTCTTCAACATCAAGATTACCCAATTTGATATATACTGCTTCGCCATTTTCAATGCTTATCTTGCACAAATGATCCATGCCGGAAAATTTCAGAATAAGCTGTCCATCCTCTCCCCGCGCATATTTCTGAAATGCCGTTGCAAGATTCACTATGCACCCCCACCTACGTACTTTTTAACCGCCAGAAGAATATCCATAGGCTCATAGGGTTTCACAATATACTCATCCGCTCCCTGCTTTTTACCCCAGAACTTATCACTTTCACCGGCTTTAGATGTGGTTATAATAATAGGAATATCTTTCAAATCCGGGTCGCGCTTAAGCGATCTACACACCTGGAAACCATTCTTGTTCGGCATAATAACGTCAAGTATAATGAGGTCAAAGCGCTCAGCCTTTGCCTTTTCTTCGGCTTGCACCCCATCAACAACCGAAACTATTTCGTGACCGGTCCCTTTGAAGATATCCAACAAAAAAGCCAATTCTGTTATACTATCATCTGCTATCAATATTTTAGCCATACAAAAAAACTCCTGATTAGCGAGTACGTTAAAATTAACTGGCGCACCTGCAAGCTTGCAAAGACTGCACCAACGAATGTTCATATTACAATATTAACAATCCAGCTACTCATTCGATTGAACTCTCTGGTATTTACCAGTAGAACCACAACCACTGAGTAACGAGTTTTAAATACCGTATTTAGCCAGACTTGCGCCAAATGGCGGCAAAATACTTCTCAACAGCGCTATTGCACATAGATAGCCGGACATAAAAATAGCCGTGAAATACACGGCTATTTTAAATTTACAGCTTTTTTGGGTAGGAACTATCCACTATTAACGCGTTCACGCAATTCCTTACCCACTTTGAAAAAAGGTAGCTTCTTATCCTCAACCTGGATAGTTTCACCCGTTTTGGGATTGCGTCCAGTATACGCCTTGTAATCTTTTACTATAAAACTTCCAAACCCGCGGATTTCTATTCTACCATCGTTATTCAATTCTTCAGCCATGGAATTGAAAATCAGATTCACTATTTGCTCTGCACGCTTGTGTGTAAGATCCTTTTCCAGAGATAAGGCTTCAACAAGTTCCGATTTATTCATCTTCCCCTCCTGCCTTGTTGCACTCTAATTCAATAACAGCAGTTGTATATAACGCACATGTTCTGATTAAAATACAGTATTGAAGATTCGTGTCAACAGTTTGCTGAACCTTCCGGTGTAAAGGAGAACCAGTAGAAACGTTCTCGTTCTCCCCCTTTTGCAGTGAACTCTATATGACCGTAAAAGGGGACAGAGTCCAAATAACCTTAGCCTCAGTTTCAGCCATATTCTGCCACTGATGCGGCAGATGCGATTTGAAGGAGAGACTGTCACCGCTATTCAGCGTATAAGTATTGCTGGCAATTTCAACCTTCAGACGACCCTCTAGCAGGTAAATCAACTCATCCCCCGGATGATACATACGTTCCAAACCGCTTTTACCCCCCGGTGGGATAGTGCAGAAAAAAGAAGTAAACTGCGGATCGCGCAACCCTCCGGTAAAAGACTCGGTAAGCATGTTGTCATTATTTTCATACACTGTTGTTTTACGGTGCCCCTGAGAGGTGAATACCACTTCGTTAGTGGTTTTGATCTCCTCCACAAAATAGTCGATACTCTTCTGAAACACAGCAGCAAGTTTCATCAGAATTTCCACTGAAGGTGTGGTTAATCCGCGCTCTATACGGGAAATCATGTTGGATGAGACTGCTGAATTGTGGGCTAATTCCTGAATGGTAAGATTGTTGGCGAGACGGATGGTTTTCAGTTTTTTCCCTATAATTTTTCGCAACTTCATGGATATACTCCCCGAAATCAGGCCTGCCCCTGGGCAATCACTGGAGCAGGGGAAACCACCCACAGCACTGTCGCTTCTACATCTGCATGATTAATCCAGCGGTGTGGCAAATTAGCCTTAAAGCTAATGGAATCTCCTTCGTTGAGACCATAAGTCTCCCCTTCAATGATAAACTCAAGTTGCCCGTCTACCACAAGAGCGAACTCCTCTCCGGTATGAACCATATCCTCCTCACCGCTACAGCACCCAGACTGAACGGTATCATAGAATACAGTAAAACCGGGGTCCCGAAGCCCCTGGGTTAAGCTCACTATGTGGTGTTTATCCTGAAAAAAGAATATGGGTTCACCTTCACCAGCCTTGGTGTATACGACCGTAGATCCTTTTTCTGCCTCTTCCACAAAATAGCTGATGCTCATACCGAACACTTCAGCCAACTTCATCAATATCTCTACTGAAGGTGTAGTGAGACCGCGTTCTATGCGAGAGATCATGTTTGAGGAAACCATAGACTTCTGCGCCAAGCTCTCTATGGTCATCTCGTTTTTCAGACGCGCATTTTTAAGTTTTTTACCTATCAGCTTCTTTACCATTACATCCCCCACTCCATAACAATAGAATGTTGTTTTACCACTCACATTGTCCTGGTGTCAACGAGTGTTTTCCGCCAGATGATTTGTAGATATCCAACCTGCAATATCAATGCATCTTCAAAACCGGTAAACCTGATCCGGCAAAAACAGATACGGCAAATAACCAAATAAACGCGTTATCACGTGGCGTTTTGACGTAACAAGAATGTCAATAGCCGCAGGGGAAAGTAAACATGAAGAGCTTTTTTAATATCCGTGCTTATAAAATTAGCACTGTGGAAGTAAGTGGTAGTAAAAGATGAGACAATGCCCGGGCAAACAGTCACCAAGAACTGTTCTGGCACAGGAAATGCAGAATCTTAAGAGTACATGACGGACTATAGTCTACCATCTGTCCCCTTTACGCCTCGGTGCTTTCCTCCTCCTTAGCCCGGGGCTTTTTTTATCTGTCCCTACACGTTACATAACCAAACCGAAGAACGCTCATCCGATTCTGCTTTCAGAATCTGAGCATATCAAACGTTCACCTTCGACAGCTTTTACAAATACCCGGCGTAAACTTCCTGCCAGGTCAGCTTGAGTAGAGCATTCAGCTTCAAGATATTCACTGCTTACCCCCTGCCACGTAGGATGAGCGCCCGAGAGCGCTGTTGCGCGCGTGCGAAACACTACATCAACGTGGGTGCCGATAAACGTTTGTGCATACATCTCTGCACGCGGGTGCGCAATATCCCGAAGTATTGCGGCACGCTTACGCCTGAGATCAACGGGAACCTGATCCGGCATCTGTGCTGCCAGAGTCCCGGTGCGGGAACTGTAAGGAAAAACATGCAGATAATTAAAAGGAAGATCTTCTAGCAACGCTCTGGTCTGCTCAAATTCAGCAACGCTCTCCCCGGGAAAACCGGTAATGACATCAAACCCGAGACTTAAATGAGGCAGTGCCCCTTTGATTGCGCCAATTTTATCGGCGAAACACGCGCTGGAATAAGTGCGCTTCATGCGCTGTAGAACGGTGTCTGCCCCAGACTGAAGGGGGATGTGAAGATGGGAACAAATCCGGGAGGATTCTGCGAGCAGATTGATGAGAGCCGAAGTGAGCTCCTGCGGTTCAACAGAACCAAGACGGATACGCTCCACGGATGTACGACAAAGAATTTCTTTAACCAGAGCTGCCAGATCCAGTCTCTCGGACAAATCCTTACCGTATTGACCGATATGGATCCCCGTCAACACAATCTCCGCAAATCCTGCTTCAGCTAAAGTCTGTACCTGTTCTATCACTGCCAAGGAAGGGACAGAGCGGCTTCGCCCCCTAGCATACGGGATAATACAGTATGCACAGAAGTTGTCACATCCGGTTTGGATTTGCACAAAAGCGCGACTATGCCCGGAGAATCGGCGTATCTTGAGATCAGGGCACGCTGTTTCTTTAGCGATATCACCAACCTGAACCCTGGGACCGCCGTGGCTAAGAAGGGATTGAAGATCCTGCTTTTCCATGTTACCGAAAATGCGCTCTACACCATCCATGTGTGTAAACATGGTCGGCTCTATTTGCGCCGCACATCCGGTTACGAACACCCTTGCTCCAGGGCTTATACGGCGTGCACGCCGCACTAGCTTCCGCGACTGAGTATCCGTTGCCCCGGTTACGGTACAGCTATTGACAATAACCAGGCTACAATCAGATTCAAGAGGGCCGACCTTAAATCCCAGCTCTTCCAACTGGGTCTGCATAGCCGCAGATTCAAACTGGTTTGCCTTACATCCAAGGGTAAGGATAGCTGCTTTCCCCATCAGCAGATCCATCCACCACCCAGGATAGTCTCCCCGCGATAAAACACCGCAGCCTGACCCGGAGAAATCCCTTTCTGTGGCGTATTAAACGTCACCTGAGCGCCTGAACCGCTAGGCGACATCACTGCTTCCACCGGCTGTTGCCGATAGCGGATCTGACATCCAATCTTAAGCTCGTCAACTCCACTGAGATCTATTCCCCAAACCACATGGCGTAACTGAATTCGCTCCTGATAGAGATACTTCTTCTCCCCCACAACCACCTGATTGCGCTCTGCATCCAGATGCACAACATACAGGGGCTCATGCCAGGCCACACCTAAACCACGGCGTTGTCCGATGGTATAGGCATGAATCCCATGATGCCGCGCCAGCACCTTACCCTGTACGTGCACAATATCGCCGGGATATATTGGAGGAGAAGATTCCGATCTGGAGCCACGTTGTTTAACCAGTCCTTTATAATCATTATCCGGAACAAAGCAGATATCCTGACTTTCGGCACTGCTTTTGGCGCTGAGACCGTAGCGCTGGGCTGCCCTGCGCACTTCTACCTTTGTCATATCTCCGAGAGGGAGAAGCACACGGTTCAGATCCATATCGGCGATGCAGAACATAAAGTAACTTTGATCTTTTTCTCTATCTGCGCCTCGCGCCAGCAACACCCCTGCGGGGGTAGAAATAATTTTAGCGTAGTGACCTGTGGCAAGAAAATCACACCCCAGTTCGTGTGCAGATCTGAGGAGAAAGCCGAATTTAAACTCGCGGTTGCACTCAATACAGGGGTTAGGTGTAACCCCATGCAGGTAGGCATCACAAAAGGGTTGAATCACGCGCTGATCGAACTCCGTACTGCAATCCAGCACATGCAACTTTATCCCGAGTTCATCCGCCGCTCTTCGCGCTGCATCTTCAACAGCGTCACCCTTAGCCCCAGGGAGAAACCTGAGAGTAACTCCAACAACATCGTAGCCCTGCTCCAGAAGTAAAGCTGCAGCAACGCTGGAATCTACCCCGCCACTCAAGGCAACAAGAACCTTGCCAGGATAATGTATACGCTCATTCATAGGGGATAATCAGTGGGCATGGGGATCTATTTCACACGAAATGAAGTCACACTCGTACTCATTTAATTCGTCAAAAGCGGGACTCATGGCCAATAGACGCTTTACTGCGTCGGGCAGATGCTCAACCACATAGTCAACATCTTCTTCAGTGTTGTGGAAACCCAGACTCAGGCGCACACTGGAATTGAGAGTCATGTCGTCAGCGTTCATCGCTTTCAGCACATGGGATGCCCCATCTGCTCCCGAGGTACAGGCCGAGCCGGATGATGCAGCAATCCCCACCATATCCAGGGCTAAGAGCAACCCCTCGCCCTCCACATACGGAAAGGTCAAGTTAAGGGTATTAGGGAGACATTTTTCAATATCGCCATTGCGATGTACATGATCTAAATGCTCAAAAATCCCGTCTTCCAGACGGTTGCGCATACGGGTAAGGCGATGGATTTCTGCACTCAGGTTATCTTCAACCCATTGGCACGCGCGCCCGAACCCCACAATTCCTGCCACATTATGGGTTCCGGCTCGCAGATAATGCTCCTGTTGTCCACCATGCAGACAAGGCGAGAGCTCCACCCCGCCACGCACATACAGCGCTCCTACCCCTTTGGGGCCACCGATTTTGTGGGCAGAAATACTCAACAGATCTACAGGGGTCTGTTTCATATCGATGGGAAGGCGCCCTAAAGCCTGCACGGCATCGGTATGAAACCGTATTGAATGTCTGCGCGCCGTGGCGCTAAGCCGCTCTATAGGGAAAACCGTACCGGTTTCATTATTCGCCCACATCAGAGAAATGAGAATAGTGTCCTCTTCAATAGCAGCCTCAACCTCTGCAGGATCGATCCTCCCTTTGCTATCTACACCTATATAGGTTACACGCCCCCCACTCTTTTCAAAATATCGGCAGGTATCAAGCACCGCGGGGTGCTCAACTGTCGAGGTTATGATGTGCCTTCCCTTGGTACGCAGGGCATCGGCACTTCCGAGGAGCGCAAGATTGTCTCCCTCAGTACCGCAGCTGGTAAAAACAATCTCGTGAGGTTCAGCATTCAACACACTAGCGACCTGCTCACGTGCCTGTTGTAGCATCTGATCAGCCTGACGTCCGGCCCAGTGGAGACTTGAGGGATTACCAAATTTGGTCTGCAAGCAGGGCAACATTGCTTCCACCACTTCTGTATGTAGTGGAGTAGTTGCATTGTTATCCAGATATACCTGACGCAAAACATCCTCCTGCACGGCAAACTATACCGCAACTCGCATAACAAGCCCGCCGCCATTAATACGGCAGACAACATAAAAATTAGCTATTCACTATGATTGTCAGTGAGTTGGCTGTGCACATTTAAAGGGCATTTGTCGCCACGGATGGGTTTATGCGTCCCTTGAAATGGGCATTGCCAACTCTTTAGCTGAATAGTTAACATAAAACCTGATAATACTCAGTAACGTACCTAACCCACTTTGCACTCATAATCATTACAACCGATACGAAGAGTTAACTGAAAATCTATGCAAACCGTTGAATTACAGGGATTATGGGTGAAACAACAGCAAAAAGATCAAGAATCAGACAGGTCACAGCGCTTTGCCCTGGACATCAGATCCTCCACAGAAATACCTATGAGAAAATCATGGATTTTTTCTCCCAGCTCACTCCACACCGGATACATAAAGCAGTCTGGACTGCGCAGACATACTTCTTCGTTTTCTATACATGCCGATGGTGCAATAGTTTCATCTACGCTTTGTATAATTTGAAGCATATTTATTTCTGCAGCCGCGCGTGCCAAGACATAACCACCTCCGGGGCCGCGCACACTTTTTACCAGCTCACTACGGCGCAGACATGCAAACAGCTGCTCAAGGTAAGGCAATGAGATATCTTCGATCTCAGAAATTTCCCTGATAGACACCGGACGATCCTGATGCTGTGTAGCGAGTCGTACCATAGCCCGCACTGCATATAACGAGCGTTTGGAAAAACGCATATACTGCCCCCTATCCTTGTGGATGTATTAGTTGCAACTGGAAATAAATAAATTTTGTGACACTGTCTGTTGTAACCATTGCCGTTACTGTTTCAACTCCCGCTCAAGTTCCTCCAGGCGCTTCTCCATGACATGCATCTTTTCCATCAACTGAGCTGTATTCCTGCCCTGTACATCGGGAAGTTTTCCATGCTCCAGATCCGGACGCTCTGAGGGTTTAGAGCCTTTCATATCTTTCATACCAACCACCACCTTGGCCGGTATTCCAACCACGGTGGCATTTTCGGGCACGGGCTTAACCACTACAGAGTTTGAGCCTATCTTACTTCCATCAGCAACCAGAAACGGGCCGAGAATTTTCGCCCCGGCACCCACTACTACATTATCACCCAAGGTTGGATGTCGCTTCTCCTTGGCCCAGGAGGTGCCACCGAGGGTGACTCCGTGATACAGGGTGCAATTATTTCCGATTTCGGCAGTTTCACCAATAACAACCCCCATGCCATGGTCTATAAAAAATCCGCGTCCTATTTTTGCACCGGGATGTATTTCAATCCCGGTGACCAGACGGGAAAAGTGGGAAACGGTGCGCGCAAGCAGGCGCAAGTTCTTATGCCACAACCAATGGGACATACGATGCAGCTGGAGGGCATGAAAACCGGGATAACAGATCAGAACCTCAAGGGTGGAACGCACCGCAGGATCGCGGTCAAAAACAACCTGAATATCCTCTTTAAGTCTCTCAAACATATACTCAGCCCCTTGTCGCGGAAAGATTCATACATAGTCGGCAGTGTACCGGCTCAAGTCAAAATCCGTAAGAATTGAATGTTCCATGCAAATTGATGGAGGTAAACCTACTTGGAATCCTGAACTTCACTTAAGATGTCGGGGCATTATGCCATATCATCCAGCACACAGGCATTTATTCCCCCTAGATTCTTGGCGCAAGATATAGCATTCCATACCTAGTCAATCAAGTATTAAGTGGAAGTTTTCAAGCTGTAGCATTAAAACGGACTACAAAAACAAATGGTACGCCGGGTTATCCGTTTCATCCATATACACATAGCCAAGGTTATCCAGCACATCATTTACCTGATGACGCTGTGACTCCGGCAATTCCAACCCTATGAGTACGCGGCCAAAACAACCTCCCTGGGTGCGATAATGGAAAAGAGATATGTTCCATGCTGAGCCCAGCGCGGCAAGAAATTTACTCAGAGCTCCGGGACGTTCGGGAAACCAGAAACGGTAAATCAGTTCGTGTTGTATCTGTGGACACCGCCCTCCTACCATATAGCGCACATGGGTTTTGGCTAACTCATTGTCGGTTATATCCAGAGATTTACAACCATGCCTGGAAAGGTGAGCATTAAACTCTTCCCGTTCCCGGCTATGCGAGGTCGAGATGCCCACAAATATGCATGCATCACGCTGATCAAAGCGCCGGTAGTTAAATTCAGTTATATTGCGTTCTTTTACTATATTCGTACAAAAACTCCGCAGTGCTCCGGCCTGTTCGGGAATAGTAACCGCGAACAAAGCCTCTTCCTGCTCCCCCACCTGGGCACGCTCCGCCACATAACGCAGACGGTCAAAATTCATATTGGCGCCAGAGTTGATAGCTACCAGATGTTGCCCCTCTAACTGGTGCTGCTGTACATATTTTCTCAATCCTGCAACCCCGAGGGCTCCGGCTGGCTCAACGATAGAACGGGTCTCCTGATATATGGCGCGAATGGAACTGCATATCTCATCGGTGGAGACCAGCACCATGTCATCCACATACTTGTGACATAATTTGAAGGTTTTTTTCCCTACATCCCTGACCGCTACCCCATCGGCAAATATTCCGACCTGTTTTTGGTGAACGGGCTCTCCCGCTTCGAGAGAACGGGTCATGGCACAACTGTCCTGCGGTTCTACTCCTATAATCTTCACTTCGGGGCTTACCGCCTTTATGTATGCCGCCACTCCGGCAATCAGGCCACCGCCGCCGACCGGAACAAAGATGGCGTCGAGGTTGCCTGCACTCTGGCGTAGAATTTCGTCCGCGACAGTGCCCTGGCCCGCAATAACATGGTCATCATCAAACGGGGGAATATACACCATCCCCGTCTGTGCCAGAATTGTGTCACAGTGTTTAGCCGCTTCAGAATAACTATCCCCGTGCAGAATAACTTCCGCACCGAGGCTGCGTACTGCGCCAACTTTGATAGATGGCGTGGTTTCAGGCATAACAATAATAGCCCTTATCCCCAATTGGCGCGCAGAAAATGCCACCCCCTGAGCGTGGTTTCCTGCTGATGCTGCAATTACTCCGCGACTCTGCTCATCCGAACTTAACTGTGCAATGCGATTGTATGCACCGCGTAGCTTGAAAGAAAAGATGGGCTGTAAATCCTCTCGCTTAAGATAAATTTGGTTTTTGAGACGCTCGCTTAATTTGATTGCCTCTTCGAGAGGCGTTTCCACTGCAGCTCCGTAAACCTTGGATGTCAATATATGCTTAAGTACCGCCTGCATCACTCTATTTGCCCCGCAATCTGGATAGGAATAATATCTGGTGCAATGCATCAAGCACCAGCCGCGCCTGTTTGTATCATGCGCTCAGCGTAAAAATCAATCAATGGGATAAGCGTGAAAACCTCTTGCCTATGCCGCAGACATAAAACCCCTGAAAGCACGAGAATAAAACAATGTTCAGCTATCGACAATCGTATACAATTTATCTATACTGCACGCTATTAAGCGTGGTTGGAAAGGGGATCAATCTTCCCCATTGTTGTACAATCCATATAAATGTCATGTAAAGGAGAGCAAGAATGTCTGAATTCAAGTATCAGGATCCATTCCCTCTAGGTAAAGACAAAACTCAATACCGCCTGCTGACTAAAGACTATGTCAGTACTGCCGGCTTTGAAGGTCAGGAAGTGCTGAAGATTGACCCCGAAGGGCTGGAATATCTGTCCAACCAGGCTTTCCGAGAAGTTAACTTTCTCCTGCGTCCGGCGCACAACGAAAAGGTCGCGGCTATTCTGGAAGATCCGGAAGCATCTGCCAACGATCGCGGCGTCGCCATGGCCATGCTGCAGAACGCCATGGTATCGGCAAAGTTTGAGCTGCCCTTCTGTCAGGATACCGGAACCGCTACTGTAGTAGGCAAAAAAGGGGAAAATGTCTGGACCGGATGCAACGATGCAGAACAGCTTTCTGCAGGTGTTTACAAGACTTACACCGAAGAGAACCTACGTTACTCCCAGAATGCTCCCCTCAACATGTACGATGAGGTAAACACCAAGTGCAATCTCCCCGCTCAGATTGACCTGATGGCAACTGAGGGCAACGAGTATAAATTTCTTTTTGTCGTCAAGGGTGGAGGCAGCGCCAACAAAACATACCTGTACCAGGAGACCAAAGCTACCATTAACAGAAACACGCTGGTTGACTGGCTGGTCGAGAAGATGAAATCGCTGGGCACAGCCGCCTGTCCTCCGTACCATATTGCGTTCTGCATCGGCGGCACAAGTGCGGAAACATGCCTAAAAACTGCAAAGCTGGCATCCACCGGCTACTACGATGAGCTTCCCACCGAAGGGAATGAACTCGGACAGTCTTTCCGCGATGTGGAGCTCGAAAAAGAACTGCAGAAGCGCGCCGAGGCTTTGGGCATCGGGGCGCAATTCGGCGGCAAATATTTTGCCCACGATGTGCGCATAGTCCGCAGCAGCCGCCATGGGGCATCCTGTCCCATCGGTTTGGCGGTATCCTGCTCTGCAGATCGGAATATCAAAGCCAAAATCAACAAGGACGGAATCTGGCTCGAGCAGATGGATGACAATCCGGCACGACTGCTTTCCAAAGAAAGCCGTGGTCAGCGCCCTGAAGTGGTAAGCATCGATCTCAATCGCTCCATGGATGAAGTCCGGGAGGAATTGTCCAAGTACCCGATCAAAACCCAACTCTCTCTTAACGGAACCATTATCGTCGGGCGAGATATTGCCCACGCCCGTTTCCGCGAAATCATTGAACGTGGTGAAGATTTGCCCCAGTATCTCAAGGATTATCCCATCTATTACGCCGGCCCCGCCAAGACACCCGAAGGGAAACCATCTGGTTCCTTTGGGCCTACAACTGCAGCTCGAATGGATCCATACGTGGATATGCTCCAGTCTCGCGGTGCCTCCATGATCATGATCGCGAAGGGTAACCGTTCTCAACAGGTTACCGATTCGTGCAAGAAGCACGGAGGCTTCTACCTCGGTTCCATCGGTGGTCCTGCAGCAGCTTTGGCTGAGTATAATATCAAAAACGTGGAGTGCCTTGACTTTGAAGATCTCGGCATGGAGGCTGTATGGAAAATTGAAGTAGTTGATTTCCCTGCCTTTATCCTGGTTGACGACAAAGGCAACGACTTCTTCAAGGAACTGGGAATTTAGGTATAGCCAAACTCAGTTAATATGAAACAATAAAAGCCGGGGAGCGCTGGACGCTCTTCGGCTTTTATTATGGTAAAAATCAGACGCAAAAAAAGCCCTGTTCCGGAGGAGGAGTGGAACAGGGCTCATGGCTCCATAGACTGGAGCCTCTATCGCTGTCGCACTTCGGGGCCATCAATCACAGACAACCTTTACGTGCATGGTCAGTTTAGCGCGCGACCTGTGTTTTTAGCAAGCATAAAATACTTAAGGCTAGCTAAACAATACCGAACAACTATTTAATCCACGAGGTATCACCGCAGCCGTGGCGCAACACCTCGATCTCTTCATCTATGAGGCTTATAACAGTAGAGGGATCACCGCTGAGCTTTCCACCATCCACTACCATATCCAGTCGGGAGCCGAACTCATCTTCAATCAGACTCGGATCTTCATAGGTCTGCTGCTGGGTAATGTTGGCGCTCGTAGTAACCAGAGGATGCCCCAACTGACGCACTATCTCCAGGGCAATATTGTTATCCGGCATCCTCACCCCAACAGTTCGTTGTTTGGTAACAAGTAAATCCGGCACTTCCCGGGTCGCTTCGAGAACAAAGGTATAAGGCCCGGGCAAATGGCGCTTCATTATCTTAAACGCATTATTGCTCACATTGGCATAGCCGGCAATGGTGGCAAGATCTGGGCAGATGAACGAAAAAGGCTTACGCTTATCCCGCTGTTTGATCTGGTAGATCCTCTCAATTCCCTTCTTGTTATAAATATCGCACCCCATACCGTAGGTTGTATCTGTGGGGTACACAATAACTCCGCCCTTGTTCAGACATTCGACTACACGATCCAGAAGACGCTGCTGCGGGTTCTGCGGATTAATCGTCAACATCATAGTATATATCTAACTCCTTCCAGTTGCTGCAGCAGGGTGTAAATCCTGCGGCGTTGATCTTCACTCTTGAGCAAAGCTTTCACTGAGATACAAAAATACTTACCTGCACTACTGTTGCGGTGATTGATCCCGTCATCGGCAATCTCCACCACTTCAGTCACTGCTGTCAGTACCTGCTGTGAAAGTTGCTCCTGCGCACTTACATTTCCGAAAACCTTGAAGGTATATTCACAAGGATATGTTTGCAGGGTTTGCTGTTGCATAATTATTTCTTTTCTGTGGAATAAAATTACTTAGCATACACGCACCAGGTGTAATGCTACACTCCGGTATGGCCAAAGCCTTCGACGTTACGCGTTGTGGTTTCCAGTTCGGTTACCTGTTGCCATTCTACCCTCGAGACCGGGGCAACCACTAACTGTGCTATGCGGTCTCCACGCTGAATGGCAAAATCCGTATCGCCAAGGTTTATCAAAACAACCTTGATCTCGCCACGATAATCAGCATCAATTGTTCCCGGGCTGTTTACCAGAGCTATACCGTGCTTGAGTGCCAACCCGGAACGGGGGCGCACCTGAGCTTCAAATCCAAAGGGGAGCGCAATGGCTATCCCGGTAGCTATCAGTGCGCGCTCTCCCGGCGCCAGGCACAGTGACCCTTCGAGACAGGCACTCAAATCCATTCCGGCTGCACTCTCGGTTTTATATGCAGGCACGACACTATCAGCATGCAGTTTTCTAATCTGGACCTCTACTCTATTCAACGGCTATCTTCCCTGTTTGCGTTAGTTAAGTTGCTGAATATCCATCAGTGCTTGAGTCCGATATTGTGCAGTGCTCCGTTCGCGGTGTCAACATCGCCAAGCACACAAGCAACCAAATACTTATCCCGCATCAAGTCGGCAGCCAGCCCCCACACATCCTGTGTACTTACCCCATCCAAGACATGGAGCAATTCTTTTACCTCGATATATTCGTTACGATAAAACTCATTCATAGCCAGGCGCTTCATACGCACATGGGTATTATCCAGCCCCATCTTGAATCTAACCTGCACCAGTTGGCGTGCTGCGTTAAGATCATCCTGAGTAATGCCACCAGCAACCAGGGTATCGGCTTCATCACACAACGCTTCTACCACCTCAAAAGCATGGGAAATATCCGTTTCAACTGCAGTCACCATTGCACCACTGTCACTGTAGCTGTTGAGATAGCTGTACAGGCTGTAGGCCCAGCCATGTTTTTCTCTGATGCGCTGAAATATCCTGGAGCTCATCCCTCCACCCCATATGGTATCCAGGAGTATTGCGGCATACCGCCGGGGATCAGTCTGATTTAACGCTGGAAAACCGAAGCAGATTTGCGTTTGGGAATCCGGGCGAGGATGTAATGCTACAGTCTTATGCATCGATACAGATGTGGAATCGTGCACCCGCGTACATCTCTCTATATGCTCCAGAATGGGGACAAACGCAGCTACCACTGTTGCGTGAGAAACATTACCCGCAACAGAAACAATCAAACATTCGTTTAAGAATTCATGACGATAGAACTGTTCGAGTCGTTGAGGTTCCAGACCAGCTACTGACTCAAGACTCCCGGTTACAGGATTACCTAAAGTAGATGTGCCCCAGAAGGTGCGAGAAAACAGATCGTGGATGAATTCGCTTCCATCTTCGCACAAGTGGTTGATCTCATGCAGAATAATCTGGCGTTCATGCTCAACAGCCGCTCGACTGAAATTCACACTATGGATCAGACTGGCAAGCAGTGCCGTCGCTGCAGGAAATTTATCCGTAATTGTATGCAGATGAATAAAGCTGTATTCACGCCCAGTAAAAGCATTAAGAGGGCCACCGATGGCATCAACCTTCTTCGCCAGTTCAAGAGACGAATCAGCATCGCCGGACTTCAAAAGCATATGTTCGATAAAGTGGGTAATGCCCTGCTCTTGCGCGTTTTCATGACGCGAACCACGTCCGATGACAAGGCCGATGCTTACTGATTCAGTATGGGGCAACTGTTCTGTGACAACACGGATGCCATTTTGTAATACGGTTTTTTGAACCATGGCTCCCCCAGATAAAAACATGGATGCATTTACCCGCAATGAACCTGAAAATAAGGTCAAACAAAGGAAAAGTCCCTGTACATCTTAGCACAAGATGACAGGGACTCCAGAGGTACCACCTAAAAGCGCAGTTACATATCAAAATGTAAAATGCACTTATTCGATTATTTTCCTATTTACTGGTGCATAGCACCTGAATTAAGCGTTATCCTTTTCATCGTCTGACATGGCTTCTTTACGCGAAAGCTTTATCTTGCCCTGACGATCAACGCCGATGCACTTGACGCGCACTGCATCACCTTCATTGAGGACATCAGTTACATTACGCACACGCTCTTTGGCGAGTTCACTTACGTGCACAAGGCCATCTGTGCCGGAGAAAATCTCAACAAAGGCACCGAAGTCCATGATCTTTTTAACAGTACCATCGTAGATCTTGCCAACCTCGGCTTCCTGAGTAAGCTCACTGATCATGCGTGCCGCCTCAGCAGAAGCAGCGCCATCGGCCGAGGAGATATTGATGCGACCGTCATCTTCAATATCGATGCCACAGCCTGTGGCCTCAATGATGCCGCGGACCGTTTTGCCCCCGGCGCCGATGATGGTTCGTACCTGCTCGGGCTTCACATATACCGTGGTAATACGTGGAGCGTACGGAGAAAGGTCAGGACGTGCATCAGAAATTGCTTCAGCCATTTTCCCCAGTATGTGGAGACGTCCTTCGCGTGCTTGTTCGAGGGCGGTATGCATGATGTCTCGGGTAACACCGTCAATTTTTATATCCATCTGCAATGCGGCAATACCATCTTCAGTACCGGTAACCTTAAAGTCCATATCTCCCAGGTGATCCTCATCTCCGAGGATATCGGAAAGAACAGCAATGTCATCACCTTCTTTAACCAGACCCATGGCTATACCGGCAACAGGATTTTTAACCGGAACGCCAGCATCCATTAGAGACAAAGACGCGCCGCAAACTGAAGCCATTGAGGATGAGCCATTGGATTCAAGAATGTCTGATACAATGCGGATGGTGTAGGGAAAATCATCAAACGAGGGGAGAATTTTAGAAACAGAGCGCTCGGCGAGCATGCCATGACCAATTTCACGCCGTCCCGGGAAGAGACGCATACTAGTTTCACCCACACAGAACGGGGGGAAATTGTAGTGCAACATGAATTTCTTGAAATCCATGCCCTGAACGTTATCAATACGCTGATCGTCACTCGCAGTACCCAATGTAGTAGTAACCAGAGCCTGGGTCTCACCACGAGTGAACAGGGCGCTGCCGTGAGCACGGGGCAGAATTCCGACCTCGCTGGTAACCTGGCGAATGGTTGACATGTCACGCCCATCGATGCGGATGCGATCCTGCAGGATCATCTGGCGCACCACACGCTTTTCCACACTGCCTAGTATCGCGCTGATTTCACCTTCGCGCTCAGGGAACTCCTCTGCGAGCATTTCCTGTACCCGCTCGCGGTTTGCGCTCAGGGCTGCATAGCGCTCCTGCTTCTCTTGCAGTTTTACCGCCTCAACAATCTTGGCTTCAGATGCTTCTGTTACCTTCTTCTCGAGTTCGGCGTCAACTTCAGGAACTTCAAATTCACGCTTGGTTACTCCCACCTGCTGCTGGAGTTTTTCCTGCATCTCAATCAGGGGCTGGATGGAACGATGTCCGAAAAACACCGCTTCAAGCATCTCATCTTCACTGACTATATCAGCTTCACCCTCAACCATCATGATAGCTTCACGGGAACCGGCAACCACAATTTCAATATCGCTCTGTTCAATCTGTTCGATGGTGGGGTTGGCAATAAATTCGCCTTCAACCCTACCTACTCTTACGGCAGCAATGGGGCCGGCAAAAGGGATATCCGACACGCTTACGGATGCGGAAGCAGCGAGAATCGCAAGGGTGTCCGGATCATTGATACAATCGGC
>JAWOFA010000160.1:0-3979 GCA_046482505.1 Desulfuromonadaceae bacterium
ATGCTGGCTATCTACACCACATGTATGCCCGAGGTTATCGGTGATGACCTGAATTCATACACCATAAACGCCAAAAAGAAGGAATTGATTCCTGCAGACCTGCCCACACCATATGCCAATACGCCGAGCTTTAACGGCACGCATATCCACGGGTACGACAACATGCTCAAAGCGATTCTGCAGAACCTTACCGCAGAGAAGAAGGTTGAAGGGAAGTCCAACGGCAAACTCAACCTTATCCCGGGGTTTGAGGGTAATACCGGCAACCTGCGCGAATACAAAAAATATCTTGAGGCCATGGAGATACCCTACACCATGATGCCGGATATTACCGATGTGTTTGACTCCGTATGTGACGGTACCTATCGCCTCTATGCCGGGGGAACTCCCCTTGAAGACGCAGCAGATTCGATAAATGCCAAGGCCACTGTATCGCTGATGAAGTATTCCACCCTGCAAACCATGACGTGGATAAAAAATGAGTATGCCGGGGAGAAGGAAGTGCTCCCCCTGCCCATGGGGATTGAAAAAACGGATCAGTTCCTCATGAAACTCAGTGAGATGTTCGATAAGCCGATCCCCGAAGAGCTTAAAGCCGAACGTGGCCGGGCGGTAGATGCGATGACCGATGCACACCAGTATATCCACGGCAAAAAGTTTGCGATTGCCGGTGATCCGGATTATCTGCTCGGCATTGTATCTTTTCTACTGGAGATGGGCGCGATTCCCTATCACATCATCTGCTCACGCTCCAACAAGAAATTCAAGAAGGAGATGGAAGCCCTCCTCGAGACTTCGCCTCTGTACGGCGCTCAGGCTAGCGTCCATGTCAACAAGGACCTGTGGCACATGCGCAGCCTGTGTATGACCGAACCGGTGGATGGAATCATAGGTGATACCCACTGCAAATGGGTAGCACGTGACGCCAGGATCCCCCACTTCCGTATCGGCTTCCCGATCATGGACCGGGTGAATATGCACCGTACCCCTGTGGTGGGCTATATGGGAGCGATTAATCTTCTCAGTGCCATTGTGAACAAGTTTCTCGATATTGTGGACGAAACCTGTGAAGACCAGTGGTTTGAAATGATGCGTTAAGAGCAATGATTACGACGCGGCGTTTAAATCTTACGAATACACTCGATAAACGAGGTTGTTTTATGAAAGTCGCATTTGCAAGTACGGATAAAATTCATATTGATGAGCATTTTGGGCGCGCTGCCGCGTTCTACCTGTGGGATATCGGTCCGGAGAGCGTTGAGTTCTCCGGCATTGTCCAGGTTGATACCGCAGGGGATGACGAAGCAGACCGTATCGAAGCGAGATGCAGCAGCCTCGCAGACTGTGCCCTGGTGTACGTCGCTGAAATAGGCGGCCCTGCCGCAGCGCGTCTGGTGGCAAAGCGGATTCATCCCATAAAAAGCAAGGATCGCGCTCCTATTGCAGAGACAGCTACAAATCTGCAACAGGTTCTACAGGGCAATCCTCCTCCATGGCTGCGTAAAGCCATGCTGAAGAACTGCAATTAACAAATTTAAACAAGGAGAAAAATCATGGCATTTCTAACTGGAATAACCCGCGGCGGGACAGAATGGATACCAACCTTTGCTGATGGCATTGATGTAGAAAAATGTATCGGGTGCGGACGCTGTTACAAAGCATGTTCACGCGAGGTTCTCGCCCCGGAAGATATTGAGGACGAAGAGAACTACACCACCAGAATGATTATGACCGTAGCCACCCCTGACGACTGCATAGGCTGCGGAGGATGTGGTTCCACGTGCCCCAAAAAATGTTTTACATTCATCCAGCTGGAGGTGTGAACAGCGGGAATAACTACAGGAGAATAGCTCATGCGGATAGCAGTTGCCTCATCAACCACGTCTGCGTTGACAGAGCACTTCGGCCACGCAGACCGCTTTAAAATCTACGAATATAACAGCGCATCTCCAAAGCTCATTAAAGAAGTGAGTGTAGCGCCGTATTCACAGGCAGATCCCAGTCATAGTTTCGATATTCGCGGCTTCAGGCAGATTGTCGATGCCATTACCGGATGCAGGGCTGTAATTGTATCTCAGATAGGTGTAATCCCGGAGCGGGAATTAAAGAACTGCGGTATTGACACGGTAAAAACCACCGCGCCGCTGAAACAGGCTCTGAAACTGGCACACGATCAGGTATGCCCCGGGACATGCAAACGCAGCGCAGGAGCCAGGCGCTGTAATCTTAACGTAACTGTTCAGTAAGGCCTTGTTGCACCCATTACAAGGGGCACTTTGCGCCGTCCATGGCGACAGACGACCTTCGATGGGTACCATAAACCCCTACCAGAAGTGGTAGTGAATAGTTACATCTTAACCAGGCATGGCTCACTATCATCCTTAGATAATCGGCTTACAAGGTTGTAAGCATACACGATATATATCTGGATTTGACTACAACTCGCAAAAGTATAAGCAATGGGGCTTTTATTTGCGCTTCTAGTGCATAACAGGAGAGAGCATTATGGCGAAAAAATGCCCCATGATGAAACATGAGCATCAATCTGAACACCCATGTTTTGGTGGCGACCATTCCAAGGCAGGGCGAATCCATCTGCCGGTGGCACCCGGATGCAACATAAAATGCGGCTTTTGCGAACGCAAGTTCGACTGTGTCAACGAAAGTCGCCCAGGAGTTACCAGCAAGGTGCTCAGCCCGGTGGAAGCAGTATTGCGTGTTGATCTGGTCAAAAGCCATATGGAGCGCCGCGGAGGAGCGGAGCTGAAGGTTGTCGGCATTGCCGGGCCCGGCGATCCCCTTGCAAATCCACGCACTTTTTCAACCTTTCGCCTGGTGAAACAGGCTTTCCCGGATATGACTCTGTGCCTTTCCACCAATGGCCTGAAGCTCGAAGAACACCTCGATGAAATAACAGCTCTGGGGGTCAGCAGTCTCACCATAACCATCAACGCTCTGTCGGCACAGACAGGGGCGAAGGTTTATGAATGGGTCAATGATGACGGTACGCGCCTTGAAGGGGAAGCAGGAGCCCAGCTGTTGCTGGATCGACAGCTGCGCGGCCTCGAACTCGCAGCAAAGGCGGGTTTGATGGTCAAGGTCAATCATGTGTATATCCCCGGAGTAAATGACCACGAAACCCTGGATCTGGCCCTGAAGGTGCGGGAGCTTGGAGCGGTGATGATGAATATCGTCCCTGTTATCCCGGTGGGGATATTCAGGGATATCACTCCGCCGGACTCCATGACCATGGATCTGGTGCGCAATCAGGCAGAACTGATCCTGTCGCAGGCGCGCCATTGCAAACAGTGCCGTGCCGATGCTGCCGGAGTAGTAGGAAACGACCTGGATCTTAACAAACTGGAACAGCGCCATCGTGCGAGCTGATATGAACGGAACCGACACCTATGCTGCTCGATCTGAATCTCACCAGAAAACAGGGTTCATTCACCCTGAACGCTGCATGCGCGTTAGATGCAGATCGAATCGGCATATTCGGACCGTCCGGGAGTGGCAAATCCACCCTCGGCAGCCTGATAGCCGGGTTCTGTTCCGCACAGCAGGGGCATATCAGGATAAATGGCAGCGCCCTGTTTTCGAGTACCGAACATATCAACCTCCCACCGGAGAAACGCCGGATCGGGGTGGTATTTCAGCATGCGCATCTCTTCCCGCACTTGAATGTGCGCGACAACCTGCTTTTTGGCTACAAACGCACTCCGGAAGCACAGCGCACCATTCCGGTAGCGGAGTTGTGTAAAGCGCTGGATATCGAACACCTTCTCACACGCCGGACAACAAACCTCTCCGGCGGTGAAAAACAGCGCATCGCTCTCGGGCGCGCACTACTCGGGTCTCCGCAACTCCTTATTCTGGATGAACCTTTGAGCGCCCTGGATGAGGGGCTTAGAAAACAGATTATCCCCTACCTGCGCAAAACCCTGCGGCGCTATAAGATACCGTTTTTATACATTTCCCA